>NZ_JBQENW010000016.1:0-110896 GCF_052044835.1 Bacillus sp. 22475
GACTCATCGCCGCAGGGTGGACCCTTTTAAACTTTATTCCCGTCGGGAAAGTTGCGAGCCTTGCTGGAAAAGGAATAAAGTATGTCGCTTCTAGCTTCGGGAAGACAATTGTAAAAGCAGGAAAAGGGCTAGGCGAAGGAATATCAATGGTGGCTGGAAAAGCTGGAAAAGCAGTTGTTGATGGTATAAAAACAGCCAGCCACAAAGTAAAAGAAGGCGTAAACTTTGTAGCCTCCACAGCAAAAGGACTTGCAAACAAAATCGGAAGTTTATGGAACAAAGGTACCACAACCGTAAAAACAACCTTCTTGCAGGGGAATGAAAAGATCCAGCACGCAGTAAAAACATTACTGGAGTACAAATGGATCCCAGGGTTGGGAAAAGCCTATGTCATGCCTGGAGTAGGAATGGTCCGAGAGATGGGACAGCATTCTCTGAAAGATGCTTATCAGTATATGAAAAGTGTAGGAGAGAAGGGTGTTAAGGGTACGAGTAAAAATCTTCTAGCTTCTAATGGGAGATTTATAGATTCAAATTTAGAATCTGATTATGGAAAATATCTTGCACGTAAAGCAAAAGAAGGTAAAACTACGAGGGATAGGATAGAATGGAAAGAAGCAAGAGATTATTGGTTAAATGATTCTCCTATGGCAAGGGGAAATAAGTTTAATAAGACTGTAAGAAACAGGGATATTTATGATTATCATGAAATACACTTGGAAAATGGAAAAAGATTAGATTCATATGATCCTTTTGCTAAAGAAATAATCTCAAGGAAAGCAACAGATTTAGATATGATTGATGAAAAAACTTATAGAGAATATTTAAAAGAAATGAATAAGAAATATTCTGCAGGTACAAAAATACGTTCAAATGCTTATCCTGAGTTAGATGGTAAGCCATTGGAAGGAAAACAAATATTAGAAATTCCAGCTACAAATAAAAATATTACTGATATTGAAAAGTACAAAGAAATAGCAAAAGAATATAGAATAGAATTAAGGTTTATGGGGGAATAGAGAATGAGTTTTGAGATGAAGCCTGAAATCAAAGTGGTATTGGAAAAAATTAGATTTGTAGATAGGTATAAAAAAATGTCTGAAAACTTTAGAGGTAATCCTAATGATTTAAATGATAGATTAGAGGATTATGATATAGAAAAAGTAAATGAAATATTTAAAAGATTAGGATATGTTTCAACTTTTGATAAGAAGGAGAAGTTTTTTAAAGTAGGGGTTATAGATAATTCTCCAAATTATATGATATGGTTTAATATAATTTTAGAATATGGAATGACAGAGTTTATTTGGGTGGTATATCATAATGATGAGGTGAGACTGGGAAGTCCTTGGAGCGTTTACTCAAGGTTATTAATTAACCCAAGAGAAAGGATTAAAAAACCAGTTTATCGAAGCTATGAAGAATTAGAAGATATATTAAAAGAAGCATTTTTAATGTATGATGATTTTAAGAGTGAGTTAATTAGTGTGTATAGTAAACAATAATAGAACGTATAATAGGATATGATAAATATATACTATAACTTGATGGGATTCTATATATTGAACAAAATAATAAAATTATGCTGTTGAAAATAGACATGTATAAGTATATATAAGTGAATAAAGAGAAAGTATATTTGCAGTGAAAAGAAAAAGAATAGGCTGTTAGAAAGTACGTACTTCATGATGGTTGTACCATTATGGAGTACTGTGTGCAATGAGAGAATATAAAACGAAGTACGAGCTTAGGTGAGATGACATTTTACTAGGCGATGAATATAAACACATGGATTGTATATGAAACTAATGAACTCGTATAAATTCGTAAGTTTTAAAGTAGTAGTTTTTATGACATACAAAAGGTATCACATTTTTTACTGCAAAACTTACAAATTCATGCTACTTAAAAACATATGAACTTAAAGCACTTGATTGTCTATGAGAGGCAACAAGTGCTTTTTGCATTTTAAGATAGAAGAGAGGATAGTATAATAAATAATAAGTACATATGTTGTTTCAGCAAATAGTATAAGAAAATAGATTAGAAGGAGCAGCTGAATTCATCGGAATTAATGATGCAATTCGAGCGGTTACTGGTAAAGACCCTATCACAGGCGAAGAATTATCAACAAAAGAAAGACTCATCGCCGCAGGGTGGACCCTTTTAAACTTTATTCCCGTCGGGAAAGTTGCGAGCCTTGCTGGAAAAGGAATAAAGTATGTCGCTTCTAGCTTCGGAAAGACAATTGTAAAAGCAGGAAAAGGGCTAGGCGAAGGAATATCAATGGTGGCTGGAAAAGCTGGAAAAGCTGGAAAAGCAGCTGTTGATGGTATAAAAACAGCCAGCCACAAAGTAAAAGAAGGCGTAAACTTTGTAGCCTCCACAGCAAAAGGACTTGCAAACAAAATCGGAAACCTATGGAACAAAGGTACCACAACCGTAAAAACAACCTTCTTGCAGGGGAATGAAAAAATCCAGCACGCAGTAAAAACATTACTGGAATACAAATGGATCCCAGGCGAGGGAAAAGGCTTCGCCATGGCTGGAGTAGGAAATGTCTCAGGAGGAGGACAGTATTCTCTGAAAGAGGCTTATCAGTATATGGAGAGTAAGGTTGTTAAGGGTACGGGTAAAGGTAGTAATACAAACCCAAACAAAATTAAACTAACTTCAGAACGAGAAGAATACTATCGAAAGAAAATAGATGAAGCTAAAGCGCGAGGAGATTATAAAGCAGCAGATGATATTAGATATGATCGTCATTGTGAAGAAACGAAAAAACCTTTAGAGCGTAAAGATTGGGATGCTAGGACTGAAAATTTAAGAAAGAGCCAAGAGCGTGGAAGAGAATAAGAAATAAAAGGGAGAAAAGCTTTGGGAGAACATCTTGATCGCCAATTAGAGGACAATAATGCTGGTGAGGTTGTTACATATACATCTAGTGAAGGGCATCTTACGCGTCCAGATAGCATTGGGCGTAATGATAAGGGGGAAATTGATTTAGTTCATGATCACAAACACAAAATGGGTGAAAAAGAGCAAACTATTCATAACGACAGCCAAATGCGAGCTGAAAGAGAAATGCTCGAAGATAAAAATGGGAGTCATGTTGTGACAATATCAAGTGACAAACCCGATTTAAATGGGATTCCTCCTAAGCCAAGACCAAGTGGGCCTTTAGGAGAAAAGAGTGAATTTACTATACTGACCCAAGTAGTGGAAAAGTGACTCATAAATGGGAGGGCAATTCACGTTTACCTGGTGGAGGCCGATGGAAAAAACTATGAATAAAAATTATTATGTGACTATATTTTTTAGTATTAAGGGGGATATACATGAAACCTGATTTTTTCTCAATTACAATGTATCCTACAGTATCTTTTAACGAAGAAGAAGTATTAGGTCGTCTTTTGGATGTGTTTGAGTCAAATGAAAAATTTGCTCCTACTCATTGGGGTAACAGTGAAATGGTACGAGTAGAATATAATCGTCAGGAAATCCTGGAAAAAGTAGTTTCAGAGCATAAAGTATCAGAAGTTTACCTTTATCGTGATAAATCGGTGAACTATAGTGGGAGTTTTGAAGTTAACTGGAGTCATCGCTCATTTTTGAAGTTTGAGTTTCATAAATCGATACCTAAAAAATTATGGCCTGCTTTTTTTGAGTTATCTGACCAAATTGCAGAAATTGCGAAACCAAGTTATGGAGTAACTCAAATTTTTTGGCCTTTATCATATCCGTGGAATACCCAACGTGAGCGATTACAAATGTGGATGGAAATATCTTCCCAACCAATACCAGTTAGGTTTCTTCCTAACGGTCCCTTAGGGATAGGGGCTAGAACATACTTTAGCGGTCATATTTTAGAAATGTTTGATAAGGAATTATTACAAAATAGTCCAGCTGTGGTATCTGAGCTAGATTGGGGTGGCCTTTGTATTGATATTTTAAATAATCCATTAGAGAGTGATAGTGATACATTACTTGATAATTGGCTACAAGTAATGAAGTATTTGGAACAAGCACAAGTAATGGCTATACCAAGTTTTGATGAAGATCAGATGGGGGTAACTTATTCTCCAAATGTTGCTTGGAAGGACTATCTGAAAAGCTAAATGAAAGGAGATCATAATAATGAATGAGAATGGTAATGATAGAATAAGAGTCATGGAAATATTAAATAGATCTCAATACAATGATGAGGTTATAGATCAGTTAGATATGAGTGATTTAGACCTTACTTTTTCAGATTTGTCAGAGGTAATGGCAGAGCGTATCATGGCAAAACGAGTTCTGTTAAGAGCTTCTTCATTAATGAGAGCATCGTTTTTTGATTGTGATTTTGAGTTTGCTGATTTCAGAAGTTGTAATTTAGAGGAAATACACATTGCAGATTGTAGGTTTGGTGAAGCGGATTTCTCTACATCGAATATGAAATATGCAAAATTGAATATAAGTAGTTGTTTTGAAACATGTTTTGACGAAGTTGATTTTTCATATGGAGAATTAGTTGGAACAATTTTAAATCATGCTACTTTTCGCCATGCAAATTTATCTGGAATCAATGCTAAACAAGCAGAGTGCACTGAGACGGATTTTAGTAGTGCCAATCTTACTGATGGTAACTTCGAAAAAGCGTATTTGGAAAATGCTAATTTATCAGAAGTAGATGCTAGAAATGCGGATTTAACAAATGCAGATTTAACAGGAGCGACCCTTTTAAATGGGAATTTTACGGATGCGGATTTTACCGGTGCCAAACTTGACAATGTAGTTTGGAAGGGAGCAAATGTGGAAGGTGCTAAGTTTGACGAAGGTGTTAAGGAACAAGTATTGCAAATGATATAGAGGTTTATTTTGAATTCTGTGTAAACTTGCTAAACAGACTTGATCGACATACGTAGAAGGCTTATTCTAACTCGAAATTTGAGGAGGAGTAAGCTTTTTTGCATCATGCTAAAAAATAAAAAGAGGGAAAAGCCAATGTTAAAATGCGTATATTCAGAGGCTACTCAGTACTGAATGATATACTTCCAGAAAAATTTATAGTTAATTACCTTATTGATGGTAATCCTGGTCTTAAAGTTCTTAAAAATTAATCTAAGGAGTGAGAAAATAGTATGAAAGAATTTGAAACATTATGCAAAGAATACGAAAAAGATATGCCAACTGAGATGAAATTAATATACGATGCTAAGAGTGGCAAGTTTAAAGCTGAATATAAGTATGATTTAATACATACAAATGAGGATATAAAAACGGCTGATGATTTTGCTGATGAGTGGTTTGAGGAAGTAAAAAATAATAACCTCTAAAAAATTTACAGTAATAGATATATCTAAATTGAATTAATAACTCATGAAAGTTGTACCATCATGGAGTACGATGTGCAATGATAGAGTAGAAAAAGAAGTACGAGTTTAGGCGAGATGATATTTTACCGGGGGATAAATATAAACCACATAGGCTGTATATGAAACTAACGAACTTGTACAAACTCGTAAGTTTTAACATAGTATTTGTCATGATGTATAAAAGCTGGCATACTGTTACTATAAAACTTATAAATTTATGCTACTTAAAAACATATGAACTTAAAGCACTTGATTGTCAATTAAAGGCAACAAGTGCTTTTTTCGTCTCAGTATAAAAATGATATATAATAAAGAGAAAGTTCATATTATATTAGATTAAAATTATAAAAACTGAAAAATAGGCACTAAAAAGTATCCGTCGATGGTATAAAAACAGCCAGCCACAAAGTAAAAGAAGGCGTAAACTTTGTAGCCTCCACAGCAAAAGGACTTGCAAACAAAATCGGAAACCTATGGAACAAAGGTACCACAACCGTAAAAACAATCTTCTTGCAGGGGAATGAAAAAATTCAGTACGCAGTAAAAACATTACTGGAATACAAATGGATCCCAGGTGTAGGGAAAGCTTATGTCATGCCTGGAGTAGGAAGGGTCTCAGAGGGAGGACAGCATTCTCTGAAAGAGGCTTATCAGTATATGGAGAGTAAGGTTGTTAAGGGTACGGTTGGAGCTAATAACTTTAAATTTGGAGATAATGCTAAAAATCATTTGAAAAATGTTGAGAATATAAGCACTAAGAAAGGAGTTAGTGGTGGACATAACATGGATGAATTTTACAATGCTTTAAAAAATCAGGGTGTTGATGTAGAAGACTTAATTATATCTAAAAAATCACATTCTTCAATTGAAGGGATTTATGAGATAGAATACAAAATACCTAGAAAAGATATGGCTGGAAATATTGCAGAACCTGTTTCGTATAAAAATATTAAGGAGCCTAAAACAATATACGATCCAGCAATGATTAGTGATGGTAAGATATATCAGTGGGGAAAAGAAGCAATGCAAAAGGGAACAATACATGGTAGGCTTGTTGAAGGTACTGCTTCAAATGGATTGAAGTTCAGAGGTTATTTAAATGATACTGGAGAGATAACTAACTTTTTCCCAATTTTAGACTGATATTATAAGATACAATGTTTATAGGAGGATAAAATGAATAGTAATTTTGAATTTATTGAAGATAAAGAGAAAAACGATGAATTAATGTCAATATATTTTAACTTTATAAACGGTAAGTACTTGGAAAGAGCTTTGAGTTTTTTTGTAAAAAAAGAGGGGTTTGGACAAGAAATAGTATTTGTTCATTTTCGGTCGGATTTAGATGAATTTGATATGTCACAGCTACCTATACCTTTAGATGATAAGCATGTGTTGGTTGAATTAGATTCTCCAGCTGTTGAGTCTGAACAACAAGTGTATTTGGACTTTGAAACTTTTTATAATTATTTGGAAGAACATGTGAAAAAAGAAGTGGAAAAAAATCCAGAAAGAAATGGATTAATGGATTTATTAGTGCAAGTTAAGCGTAGCTTAAATTTGTAATATCTTATAGCCATTTTACTAGATTCGAAGGGCAGAAAAAGAACTTTTTGAAGAACGCGTTTTTATTAGGATTTTATTATATTTCAATAAGGGAGATTGTCTGATATTGAATAAGTAAAGAGGAAGTTATAGATGAAGAAGACTTAACAAAAGAGACCTCATATTTGAGGTCTCTTTTGTTAAGTGTATTGAAAAAATCCCTAATTAAAAATTAGCGTGAGATAACAACTATAAGGGTACGGAGAAAGTTGGAAAAGGGAATTCTGATTTACTTGATAATACGGTAGGTTTAAAGATGCTGAGTTGCAAACGAAGTATGATGTATATTGTGAAAGGAAATATAAGAATGGTGAATCGCCTAAAGAGCCACTGGAGTGGAAAGAAGCAAGTGAAAAATGGGCATCACTTAAAGAGCAGAGGCAAGAATTTTCTGATGAAAGTTTTAATCTATTTTCACAGCAGTATGAAAATGCTCAACGAGAAATAATCATTGTTACGCATGAAGGGACTAAGGTAAGAGTTGATGCAATTGCATCTGATGAATATGGGAATGTTATTATACAAGAATATAAAAGTTCCGCTACTGCTCCATATACTACTAATCAAGAAAAGGGATTCCCTGAATTGAAGAATTCTGGTGGGGCAGTCGTAGGTGAAGGAAAGAGAGATTTTTCAGGGGGATACGAAGTGCCTAGTGGAACACGACCACAAATTGTTCGTCCTGAAGGGACAACTTATTTTGATGAATAAATGAGGTGAGAGACAAGTGTCGATATTAGACAAAAATAAGATAGATGGAATTGGCAAGAGTATGGATGAAAATAAGTTAGCATTAATGATTGCAGATCATTTAGACTGGGAAAATGAACTTCAGCACTTAGCATTGTTACAAGATAAAATTAATGCCTATGTATCTTTTATTGAAAGTGGGCAAATCTATAGTGTTTATCCGGATGCTAAGTTAGTAGATGGCTTTATATTTGATTTAAGATTTAAATATAAACCAACTGAAAATTGTAATAAATTATTGGCGGTTTTTAGGAAGAATACTCAAGATTTGAGGATTGGGTTTAAAACATATGAATCTTAGGTAGTTTGAATTGGAGATGTAAAATGAAAGCGAATAAAGCATTTGAGCGCGTATGTAATTCTAATATCTGAAAAGTATTTAGATAATGGTTGGAAATATTCTAAGTCGGGTCATTGGATGAGTAAAAAAGATAAAAATTTCATTTATAAGGTACTCTGTTATACAAGTTGGAATAATATATCTGATAAAAATGTAGTATTTTATGGTGAATGCGCAATTTTTCCTTTAAAATCTAAAGATAAAATATTTCATATTAATACACGTCAATACAATGTACCAAGCAATCAGTTATATTGGAACATAGCAAATGAGGAAGAGTGGGAGCGGACAGTTAACGAATTCACCAATTGGTTAAATAGTGTATTTATGCCAATTGTAGAAAGGTGCACGAATGATTTGAACAACTTTGTAAAAGAGGTTGTTGAAAGGGGTTTTTATCCTCAAAAGGGTTATATGGTAGATATTAATTTTATATTAACGCACGGGTCGCGTGAATTGGCAGAAGAAGCTATCAAAAGATACTATGACAGTTTGGAAGAGTCAATAAAAATAGAATTTAAAGATAACTATGAAAGTATGGTGTATGGTAATGAAGCAGTTAGTGCATATGGTAATAACATGATGAGAAATTACACCAATTTTAGAACTATTATAGATAATAAAATAATTGTTACTTTATAGTACATCAAATGGTTTGACTTAGTAAGCGATAATTGGTAACCCAATTATCGCTTTTGGTTTTAAATAAGGGTACGGGAAAGAATACAAATAAGAATCCAAGGTATCAACCTGGGACTGTAAATCAAAGTTTTAACTTAGAAAGAAGTCTCCAAACTCAAAAACAATTTATGTATAATAAAGGTTCAATAGGAGTAATACCAAAAGAGGTTAGAGAGCAGCTAATAGGGAAAGATTTTAATTCTTTTGATGACTTTAGAAAAGAGTTTTGGAAGTCAGTTGCAAACTCAAGTTTTGCAGAAGAGTTTAATAGCCGAAATGTTACAAGAATGTTAGAGGGAAATGCACCAATTACTCCTAAGATTGAACATTATGGTAAACACAAGTCATATATACTTCATCATAAACAGCCTATAGATAAAGGTGGAGAAGTATATAATCTTGATAATTTAATAATTACTTCACCAAAAATGCATCAAAACATCTTAGATCCAGCATATCATTTTGGGAAAAAAGGACATTGATTTAGGAAAGGATGAATGTTATGGAAAATAAACTATCTAAAGAGGAATTAATTGAACTTGTAGAAAAAATATGTAATCCGAAGTTGTCTAATGAAGAAGTGAGTGAGTATATTGATATATTAGAAAGTAATGTACCTCATCCAGCTCCAAGTGACTTAATTTTTTTGCATGATGAAGAGTTATCACCAGAGGAAATAGTAACAATTGCATTAGCATATGAAGAGGATGAAAAAGATAGATAGGTGTATAATGGCAATTTACAAAAGTGATAAAGTTTGTATTGTTTAATACACATATAAATGAAAAACAAAGTATATGTGAAGTGTACAAAAAAAGAAAAGGTCATTTTGAAGTTCGTACTTCATGATGGTTGTACCATCATAGAGTATTATGTGCAATGATAGAATAGAAAACGAAGTACGAGCTTAGGTGAGATGATATTTTACTGGGCAATGAATATAAACACACGGTATGTATACTAAACTAACAAAATCGTACAAACTCGTAAGTTTTTACATAGTAGTTGTCACGGCATATAAAAGGTGCCATACTGTTACTGCAAAACTTACAAATACATGTTACTTAAAAACATTTGAACTTAAAGCACTTGATTGTCAACTAAAGGAAACAAGTGCTTTTTTGCGTTTTAGGATAGAAATAGGTAGACACATTATAATTTTATAAGTGCACGAAGTATTAAATTTTTATAGATTGTAGTGGCGTTGTACAGTGTATAACGAGAGTGGAAGAAAAAATAAAGGGTTGTATTATTTTTTGAAGTCATCGTAAAGTACGTTTTAACGGAAGGACAAGTACGTGATGGACTACAAGCACTATTGTCCGATATGGCGAAAGATTAATACAACGAGAACTAAAGAAATATGAAGTAGATGTGAAGGCGATTGAACAATCTATAGTATTTACACATGATCCAAATGACTTTTTTGTGAATGGCATGTTAGAGCTATTAGACCAATATTAACGTCTTGAGAAATCTTTTTCGACAAAAAAATAATATATCCCTTGACAGTTACAAATATAACCGATATACTTCATATTAATTTCAAAAGAAAATATATTCTAAATATTAAAATGTGTTGAATAGGAGTAGTAAGGTCATGTATTTGTACAGAGAGCTATGGGTTGGTGCGACATAGTCAAATGACATCCTGAACTCGCCTAGGAGCAGTAAGGTGGAACGGAATCACATTCTTAGTAAATCTTAACGGTTAACCTTCGATATTAGGTTTGTAATCAAACGATTACTACTAAGGTGGATTCATAATGGAATCAATAAGGGTGGTACCGCGTTAAGTAAATGGCTTAGCGTCTCTTTATATAGAGATGCTAGGCCATTTTTTTATTATATGGAAGAAGAAATGGAGGGTTTATTTGGATAGGTCTATAGAATTTATTTATTTATATAAAAGGATTTAATTAGGAGGAAAATGAGATGAAACAGACGGAGCAATGGACTTCGAAATTAGGTTTTATAATGGCAGCAGCCGGATCAGCAATTGGACTTGGTGCGATATGGAAGTTTCCTTATATCGCTGGGAAGAGTGGGGGAGGAGCGTTCTTTTTAATCTTTATATTATTTACTGTTTTAATTGGACTACCGCTACTTATAGCTGAATTTATGATTGGACGCAGTACGCAGAAACAAGCAGTTGGAGCATTTAAAAGCATCGCACCAAATACAGGATGGCACTGGATCGGACGCCTTGGCGTTGGAACGTGTTTTATACTACTTTCGTTTTATAGTGTTGTAGGTGGATGGGTATTAATTTATTTATTCAGAGGAATAACTGGACAACTGATTACTCCAGGACAAAATTACGGTGCGTTATTTACTGAAACAATTGGGAATCCCACTTGGGCTATTATGGGACATTTCGCTTTTATGTTCATTACGATATGGGTTGTATCAAAAGGTGTACAAAATGGAATTGAAAAAGCAAGTAAATATATGTTGCCAGCATTGTTCGTTTTATTTGTCGCTCTTATTATTCGTTCGTTAACACTTGATGATGCAATGAAAGGTGTGAAGTTTTTTTTACAACCAGATTTCTCAAAGATTACTTCGGAAAGTATTTTGTTTGCAATGGGGCAATCATTCTTTGCGATTAGTATCGGGATTTCGATTATGGTTACGTATAGTTCCTATTTAAATAAAAAAGAAAGTTTACCAAAATCAGCAATAACAATTGTTGGATTGAATTTATTTGTTTCTTTATTTGCAGGTCTTGCTATTTTCCCAGCGGTATTCTCATTAGGAATGGAACCAACAGAAGGGCCTGGACTATTATTTATCGTATTACCATCAGTATTTAGTCAAATTCCACTCGGTGGATTGTTCTTAACAGTATTTCTTGCGCTATTTACATTTGCAACATTAACATCAGCGTTTTCTCTACTAGAGACTGTTGTTTCAGCATTAGCAAATGGTGAACAAGACAGAAGAACGAAATTATCATGGATGATCGGTTTCTGCATTTTCTTAGTAGGCATACCATCTGCGTTATCATTTGGAGTATGGAGTGATATTACGATTTTTGGAAAGAATATTTTTGATGCAGTAGATTTCTTATCTAGTAATATATTAATGCCACTTGGAGCACTATTTATTAGTATTTTCGTATCATTCAAGATGGAAAAGAAAGTACTAGAAGCAGAGTTTTTTGTAGGTGGAAATTATGGAAAGAAAGTATTTACTTGTTGGGCATTTTTACTTCGATTTGTAGCACCACTTGCAATAATTATCGTCTTCTTAAATGTAATAGGGATTATTTAACATTGAATGTTATAATATTCAGTAAAAAAAGAAGATGGTGATGTTTATGGCGAATTTGATAGAAACAGGAGAGTATATGAATATTAGAGGGAAAAAGCTATACGTTGAAACACATGGAAATCCTAAAAATAAGCCAGTCTTATACTTGCATGGTGGTCCAGGAGAGAGTTGTTATGATTTTTCATTTCACCAAGCGGAACGTTTAAAAGATTCTTTATATGTAATTATGATAGATCAAAGAGGTGTTTGTCGTTCAGAAAAAATTACTGAAGGCGAAGCTTTTGGATTAAATGATTTGATTGAAGACTGTGAGGAATTAAAAAAAGTATTACAAATTGAGAAGTGGTCTATAATTGGACATTCTTTCGGTGGATATGTAGCATTGCTTTATGCGTCGATATATCCAAGTTCAATAGAGAAAATAATATTTGAAGGACCAACTTTTGATTTTGCATTAACAAGTAGAGCTTTGTTGCAAAAGACAGGGCATTTATTAAAAAAGTATGGAAAAGAAGAAGTAGCAGAAGAGTCTCTTGCTTATTCATCTAGCTATGCTAGTTCAGAAGAGTTGTTAGAAGCTTATATAAGATTAAGCGCTGAATTAGAAGAAAAAAGAATGGAGATTTACAATTATAAGGAAGATGAAACAGACTATAGTTTATATAGCGATGAAGAGTGGGAAGTATTTTCAAATCGCTCTCAAATTCATTTTGATAGATTAAAATTAGAGGGTGCATGTCATAAATCATTATTATATAAAATAAAAGAAGTACAGAATCCAATGTTATTAATTGTAGGAAAACATGATGTAGTAACGTGTGAAGAACAAATTAAAACATTTAATAAAGATGCCCGAAACGGCAAGTATATCGTATTTGAAGAGAGTGGCCATTCACCTCATTATGAGGAAGCAGATAGATTTGCAGAAACAGTCATGCATTTTTTGAAATGAAGAAAAGAGTGCTTCTATAAATGAGAAGCACTCTTTCTAAATTTCTGGATAAACTATTGTTATGTTAGGCCATTTATTTTGCCAATTCTTTTTTATAACTCTATTTTTGTATATGTGTATACGTTCTTTTGTTTCAAGAAAATGAGCTGTCGGTTTCACTTGTAATGCAAGTACATCTTCAATTCCGCATGGAGATGTTAATATAATATTGTTTTGGTCATCTAATGTAACTCCTAATGCCGTTGCTGTTTCAGGAAATTTAGAAATAGCATCAACAGAAGAAGAATATGGTGGCATATTATTCACTACATGCATACGAGCTTGATTTTTTACAGACCAAGGGATAGTAGCATCAATATTCATTAATTTCGTTTCTAATGATTGTTCGTATATCTCATCTTGATGTAGACTATCATAATAAATTACATCAACATCAGGCATAGCCGTTTTAGCTTCATAGTCATGTAAAGTATCCCAAATTTTAGAACGAACAAAGCCGGCACAAACCCACCAATCAGGTAACTCTAGTGATTTTGCCATTTGTAATACATTCATCATCCATTCGTCGTTTTCTATTAAGCGAATGATATCTTGTTCTGTTTGTATAGTCATTTGTTATCTCACCTGCTTTTTTTTAGAGAGTAAATTTAATTCATAAGCTTTATAATCCATGTAATCCAGTAAGCACCTGGTATGAATAACAGTTGAGCTAGTAATGTACCAAAAAGTCTAGAAATCATTAGCCAAGCATACATTTTACTCATTGCTTCAGCACCTTCTTCTGATTGAAGAGCTCGCTCTGTTAAAAGAGCAATACGTGGATCTAGTAGCACTGTTAATAAAATAGTAGCAAAACCATTAATAAGACCAGAAGCTGTAGTGGCTTTTGTTGCGAAAGCTGGAATTAAAAAAGAAGCATATAGTGCGGAAAGAACTCCCGCTGTATAAATTGCAGTAGCGAACATGTTAATAAGCATTATACGCTTTGGAATACCGCCGATACGCAGTCTATGAATCATTTCTAACTTTGGAAAGCGGACATATTTTTTTGTGTACTTTAATTTTTGAATGTTATTCGTTTTCATCATTCGAATGAAAGAACCGTCTGTTTCAAAGTTTTGAATGACATATCCAAATAGTTTTGTCAAAGTTGGATACAGTATAATCGCAAGCAATGTACCGATAGAGGCAGATAATAGTACAAGACGTATAATATGCTCTAAATCAATAGAAGGATCTAGTTTTGCTTCGTCCACAATCCCGCCAAGTAAAAAGGCTTGTAGTAAGTTTGACGTTCTTGAAATGAGTAATACGATTCCTACGACGGATAATGCGACAGCAATCTTCTTTAAACGAACCCCCGCTAATCGAATACTATAAGAGCTTGTTTCAACTGCGTGTATTACAATTGTGAAAGCCATTATAAAAATTAACGTAATTGACATTTGTTTCACCAGTTTCTATTAAAATAATTGTAACTTTTTTACTTTATCATATCTATCGTATTTTGTAACTGAAAGTATGTGACATATGGAAATTGATTTTTCGAAAAAATAGATAATGATAGTATAATAGGGAGAAGTGGAAGAGATGTTAGCAGTTATTTATACAGCAAATTAAGTGGAGGAATGAAACATGTATAAAACATTTCTATTTGATTTAGATGGAACTTTAACGGATCCGAAAGAAGGGATTGTAAATTCGGTTTTGTATGCGTTAAAAAAAGTAGGAATTGAAGAAGTACATATAAGTGAGTTAGATTCATTTATAGGTCCTCCTATTCAGCAATCATTCGTAGAGAGATATAATATGAGTGAAGGAGAGGTTGAACGTGCAGTTTTTTACTTCCGTGAGTATTTAAAGCAGCGTGGATTGTTTGAAAATAATGTATACGAGGGGATTCCGAAGCTCTTGCAACAATTAAAAAGTTCAGGAAATCGCATATTCGTAGCTACTTCAAAGCCCACTGTATTTGCGAAACAAATTATAGAGCATTTTCAATTAACGAATTATTTCGAAGATATCATTGGAAGTAATTTAGATGGTACGAGAATAAAAAAAGAAGAAATAATTGCTCATATTTTACAAACAAATGAAGAACTAAATAAAGAAGAAATGATAATGATTGGTGATAGAAAGCACGATATAATAGGTGCGAATCAGAATGGAATTGCTTCAATTGGTGTTTTATATGGCTATGGCTGTGAGAAAGAACTGACTGAAGTTAGTGCGACTTACATAGTGAAAGATGTTGAAGAACTGTATCATTTTTGTGTAGGGAAAATTTTAATAAATCAGTAAATATAGGTACTAACAATCCCTTTATAACGTATGATGAGGAATTCGTTTCTGTTTAAAGGGATTTTTCATATGTAATCGAATATTTATAATTAGACATTTTTAGCATGAAAAAATTGTATGAATAAGAGGAGGGATGTCAGAATTAAAAGATTAGTAGAAGTTTATCAATAAATTTTAGAATATTCTGTTTAATGGAGGGGTAAAATTGGAGTTAGTTATTATATTATTAGCACTAAGTTTACTTATGTTCGTAGCATACAGAGGCTTTTCTGTTATTCTATTCGCACCGATATTTGCATTATTTGCAGTATTTTTGACAGAACCTAGTTATGTATTACCTTTCTTTTCTAATATCTTTATGGAGAAAATGGTTGGATTTATAAAGTTATATTTTCCTGTGTTTTTATTAGGAGCAATATTTGGAAAAGTAGTGGAAATGTCAGGAATTGCAGATTCTATCGCAAAAACGATTATTGAGTTAGTTGGTGAAAAACGTACTATATTAGCGATTGTATTAATGGGGGCTATTTTAACGTATAGTGGTGTTAGTGTGTATGTAGTAGTGTTTGCTGTTTATCCGTTCGCAGCTAAGTTGTTTCGACAAGCTAATATTCCAAAACGTTTAATCCCTGGAACAATTGTTCTTGGAGCAGTAACGTTTACAATGGATGCGCTACCTGGATCACCACAAATTCAAAATGTAATACCTACAACATTTTTTAAAACGGATATTTATGCTGCACCGATACTTGGGATTGTAGGAGCAATTTTTGTTCTTACATTAGGTTTACTATATTTAGAGAGTAGACGTAAGAAGGCAAAAGCAGCAGGTGAAGGATATTTTGGTTTTAATGATGGAAATACTGAAATGGCAGCATCTTTGCAATTAGAACAAAAAAATATGCCATTAATTAATAACATTGAAATCACAAGAGCACAACAACTTATTGCATTTATACCACTTATTTTAGTAGGTGTAATGAATAAAGTGTTTACTATTATGATACCGAAGTGGTATCCAAGCGGTTTTGATTTTTCTGCAATTGGTATGAAAGCATTTGGAAAAGTAGAATTAAGTACAGTAGTAGGAATTTGGTCTGTAGAATTGGCACTTATTATAGGGATCTTAACAACGTTATTATTATATTGGAAGCGAGTAGTAACAGGTATCCAAGCTGGATTGAATACAAGTATTGGTGGAGCACTACTTGCAACGATGAATACAGGAGCTGAGTTTGGATTCGGTGGTGTCATTGCAGCACTTCCAGGCTTCGCAATTATGAGAGATGGTATCTCTGCTACTTTCACAAATCCGTTAGTGAATGGTGCAGTAACGACGAATATTTTAGCTGGAATTACAGGCTCTGCATCAGGAGGTATGGGAATAGTATTAAGTGCAATGGGAGATAAATTTATTGCAGCGGCCAATCAATTTGATATTCCATTAGAAGTTATGCACCGTATCGTATCAATGGCATCAGGAGGAATGGATACACTACCGCATAACGGGGCTATTATTACTATTCTTACAGTAACAGGATTAACACATAAACAGTCCTATAAAGATATATTTGCTATTACAATTTTGAAAACGGTTGCTGTATTTTTAGTTATCGCGTTCTATACTTTAACAGGGCTCTATTAAACATTCGAATCGTAAAGATTCATCAAATCGATAATTTATATCATAAAATATTAATTAGGATAAGAAGGGGTGGAGTACTTGCAAGAAGTTTCTGAGTTTCGTATGCCAAAGTCGGTATTATATGGAAGGAATTCGCTTGAAAAACTGGGGGAACAATCAAAAAAGTTAGGGAAAAGAGCTTTTATAGTTACTGATACAATTATGGAGAAATTAGGATATGTTGAAAAGTGTATACAACAACTAAATAAGAAAAGTATTACTGTTAGTACATATAATAAAGTAGATGCTGAGCCTACAAATATACACGTGTTAGAAGCGTTATCTCTTTGTAAAGAGGAAAAGTGTGATTTTATTATCGGTATTGGTGGTGGAAGTTGTATTGATGCTGCGAAAGCAGTAGCGGTTTTATATACAAATGGTGGAGAAGTTGAGGATTATGTCCAAAAGGATATTGAAATAGAAAACAATCCACTACCACTTATTGCAATTCCAACAACTTCTGGTACTGGTTCGGAAGTTACAAGTGTAGCAGTAATTACGAATAAAAAAACAGATGTAAAAATGATGATGAAGCATCCTAGTTTTATACCGAAAGTAGCAATTATAGATCCAGTTTTGACAAGTTCGTTACCACCACAAATTACGGCAGCAACAGGAATAGATGCGTTATGTCATGCAATTGAAGCGTATATTTCTAAAGTTTCACAACCACTTACAGATGTACTAGCTCTTTCAGCTATTGAAAGTATTATGAAATATTTACGTATAGCATATGAAGATGGACGTAATATGGAGGCAAGAGAAGCGATGATGATTGCTTCCTTACAAGCTGGAATTGCATTTTCTAATGCATCAGTTACATTAGTTCATGGAATGTCAAGGCCAGTGGGAGCATTATTTCATGTACCGCATGGAATATCAAATGCCATACTATTACCTACAGTGTTAGAGTTTACAAAAACAAGTGCAATGAAAAGGTTAGCAAAAATTGGACGTAGTTTAAATAAGGATTTGTATTCGAATTCTGATGAGGAAGTAGCAGACTACACACTTGGTGAAATAAAAAAACTTTGCTTTGATCTTCGTATTCCAAATTTAAAAGAATACGGAATCGATGAAATTGAATTTGAAAATGCTATTTCTAAAATGGCATCAGATGCAATTGAAAGTGGTAGCCCAGCTAATAACCTACGTGTTCCATCATATGATGAAATCAAAGAGCTGTATCGAGAGTGTTTTAATTATAAGTATAAAGAATTTATAAAAACATCAGATCATTAATTTCAGAATATTCTATAAAAATTTCCTTGGAAATGAAAGTACAATTTACGTTAAAACAAGACTTTATATTCCAAACTTAAAGTCTTGTTTTATTGTGTATAATATACATAATAAAACGTTGTTATTAGTTTTATAAAAAAAGTTTAGGTAGGTGTTTAATATGAAAACGATAGGTCTTATAGGTGGTATGAGTTGGGAATCAACTTCGGAATATTATCGAATTATTAATGAAGAAATAAAAGAGAGATTAGGAGGGCTACATTCAGCAAAATGTTTGATTAATAGTGTGGATTTTGAAGAGATTGAACGATGTCAGTCTAGCGGAGATTGGGATGGTGCTGGAGAAATTCTAGGGAATGCGGCATATTCATTACAAAAGGGAGGAGCAGACTTTATAATCATTTGTACAAATACAATGCATAAGGTAGTTGGAAAAATAAAGGAGAAAATTGATATTCCAGTCTTACATATTGCCGATGCAACTGCAAAAGAAATTAAAAGAAAAGACATTCAAAAGGTTGGTCTGCTTGGAACTAAATATACAATGGAGCAAGATTTCTATAAGTCACGTATTGAAGAGCATGATATAAAAGTAATAGTACCATCAGGAACAAATAGAGAAAAAGTAAACGAAGTAATATATACAGAATTATGTTTAGGAAAAATAGTATCTCAATCTAGAGAATATTATAAAAGAGTCATCGAAGAGTTAGTTCAAAAAGGAGCACAGGGAATCATATTAGGTTGTACAGAAATAGGGTTATTAATAAAGCAAGAAAACGTATCTGTCCCGATATTTGATACGACTCATATACATGCAATTGAAGCAGTCAAGGTAGCTCTAGATAGAGTATAATTATATTATGTAAACTCGATTCATATATCTGGAAAACATTCAGAAAATATTTTATAATGTAAGTGGTTACATTTAAGGGGGAATGCGTATGTTTTCAGTTCAACCAATCGCATTTGTACATAATGAAAGAAAGGAAATAAAAGATGATGAGTGGGGAGAAGTAAGATCCCGTATAACTTTAACTGAAATGTATGCAGAAGAAAGTATACAAGGGATTGAAGATTTTTCCCATATTGAAGTTGTTTTTTATTTTCATAAAGTAACTGACGAGCAAATTCAGTATTTTGCTAGACATCCTAGAAATAATAAAGATTATCCTGAAGTAGGTATTTTTGCACAGCGCGGAAAAAATCGCCCGAATCGCATAGGTGTAACAATTGTAAAGGTGATCAAAAGAGAAGGTAAATCAATTATTGTTGAGGGATTAGATGCTATTAATGGTACTCCTATATTGGATATAAAACCAATAATGAAAGAGTTTATACCGAAAGAAGAAATACACCAGCCTAAATGGGCAACGGATATAATGAGACAGTATTGGAAGGGGAATGGAGTAAAATGAGAATATATGAGGCAACAATTGCAGATTTAGATGGACTAGCATCAGTTTTTAATAACTATCGCATGTTTTATAGGCAGGATTCTGATTTAGAAGGTGCAAAAGTATTTTTACGAAATCGAATTGAGAAAAAAGAGTCCGTTATTTTCGTAGCAGTTGAAGACGGCGAATATATTGGGTTCACACAACTATATCCATCATTTTCTTCCATTTCAATGAAAGAATTATGGATTTTAAATGATTTATTTGTACAAGCGGCGAAGCGTGGAGCCGGAACAGGTAAAAAATTATTAGAAGCTGCTAAAGAATACGCATTAGAGAATGGAGCAAAAGGTGTAAAATTGCAAACAGAGATTGATAATTTATCAGCACAACGATTATATGCTGAAAATGGTTATTTGAGAGATAATCGTTATTTCCATTACGAATTAACGTTTTAAAAAATTAAGTTGAAAGAGACATTTTCAAGAAAAAGAATTTCTTTGTAATGAGAAATTCTTTTTTATTTTTGCCTAAATTAAACATGACGAAAACGATATTTATTTATTGTTAAACGATAAATAATATGATAAAATTATGTTATCATTAAATAAATGAGGTATTGTAAATGAATCTTAAACGAAGTTCAACAACGTTCTTAAAAGTAATTATTTTTCTTGTTGGAATTGCAGTACTTGCTTTATGCATATTTTTAGTGCCGGAAATGGCGAATTTCGCAGCGAATTTGTATCCTAATATTACTCTGATAAAATATCTTGTTTTCATTGTGATGTATGGAGCAGCTGTGCCTTTTTACGTTGCTCTTTATCAGGCTTTCAATCTTTTACAGTACATTGATGAGAACACAGCGTTCTCGGAATTATCTGTAAAGTCGTTAAAGAATATAAAGCGCTGTGCAGTTACAATCAGTGGTTTGTATGTATTAGGTTTACCACTTTTTCATTTTATAGCGAAAAAAATGGACCCTCCTATTGGGTTAGTGGGACTTATTATCGTTTTTGCTTCGCTCGTTATCGCTGTTTTTGCTGCTATTCTTCAACGCCTTCTACAAGAAGCAATTAACATAAAATCAGAAAATGATTTGACGGTCTGAGGTGGCGGATATGACAATTATTATTAATATTGACGTCATGTTAGCAAAACGAAAGATGAGTGTAACGGAACTTTCGGAGAAGGTTGGAATTACGATGGCGAATCTTTCTATTTTGAAAAATGGGAAAGCAAAAGCGGTTCGTTTTTCAACATTAGAAGCGATATGTAAAGCTTTGGAGTGTCAGCCAGGGGATATTTTGGAGTATAAAAACGATGAGAATACTCAATAAAAAAAGATAACAAATGTAAATAATAGAAGTCAATAAAGAAGGGATAGCCACTAAGCTATTCCTTCTTTACGTTAATTGCTGTTACTAATAAAAAATAAAATTTGAATTGCAATGTTTGCTTATCAAAAGGGAACTTGCTACCTTTTGAGGTAATCCGTTTTGTGGAAGACAATTATTTGCCAAAAAGGCTATTTTAACTATGTTTTAAATTATTTTGAGTGCATCAAAATCTTCATTTGTATTATAGTTGATTTAAAACCCAGTTTGTTGCATCTTCAAAGTTATCTGCAATGTAGTTTGGTTCAATATGTGCCCATTTGTCTCGGTACGTATGCAAAGCATCATACCCAGCGCCTGTTCGGACTAGAATCGTTGTCGCATTTACTTTTGCTCCTGCAACAATATCAGTCCAGCGATCACCAACTACAGCACATTGTGTTAAATCAAGCCCATGTTTTTTTGCTGCTTTAAGCAGCATGCCTGTACTTGGTTTACGGCATTCACAACCATCACCGTGTTTATGAGGACATACATAAATATCATCAAAACCGAAGCCTTCTAATTCTTGTACAAAATCGGCTACAGTTGCTATTCCATCTGCGATACCAGGTTGATTTGTGAAAGAGAAAATTTTTATATTTTTAGCTTTTAGTTTTTGCAAGGATGTTTTTGTGAATGGAAATAATGTAAAAGATCCTGGATAATGTATTGTAGTGTCACCACCAATTGTACCGTCACGATCAATGAAAATTGCTTTAATGTTTGTCATAGTTATAGTCCCTTCACTTTATAAAGTAGTTTAAAAATATTTTACAAATCGGTAGCCATTTACTTCATAACCTAATTTTTTGTAAAAAGGATGAGCTTCTACTCTTTTTGTTCCACTAACTAGCCATGTGCCAATGCAATTATGTTTCTTTGCTAATTGCTCGGCATAATCCATCAAAACTTGTCCAATGCCTTTCCGTCGTATGCTAGAATCAACGCTAATAATTGAAATCTCTCCATAACGTGTTACATCTTCTAAATTTTCACGTATACGAAATCCAAGTAATCCAAATATAGCTTCTTCTTCCTCGTAAACATATAAAAAATCAAACGGACTCATTTGTACGAATTGTAGGCGGTTGTTCATATCTTCATAGGAAATAGAGGAACCTTTTAATTCTTTCGTTAAAGAACAAAGTGCGTCTATATCATCTATCGTTGCTTCACGAATTTGAAAAGACATATTATCAACTCCAATAAAATGTAATCAAACATTTAATATTCTGTTAAAAAATGTTTTTTCCTGCTATGAAAATAAATATTTTATAATGATATATAGATAGTTATATGTTATTCTTTTCCTTGATTGTATTGGAAATGGAAAGAAGGGGAATGCATGTTAAAAGTAAATATCCGCTCAGCTGGATATGAAATAGGCGAAAAAACAATTCATGATATAGCTTTTTCTATCGAAAAAGGTGAACTAGTTGCTCTTATTGGAGCAAATGGTGCTGGGAAGAGTACGACGATTAAAACGATACTCGGATTACTTGTAAATATGGACGGTGAAATATCATTCGGTGAAAAGAAAAATCCGTATGCATACGTACCAGAACATCCAACATACTATGATTACTTGACGCTCTGGGAACATATTGAATTATTAATGGCAGCTCGTGGAAGTGAAATGGGAAGTTGGGAAGAACGAGCGGAACAATTATTACATACTTTTCGAATGAATAAGCATAAACATGAGTATTTATCAAAGTTTTCAAAAGGCATGAAACAAAAATCTATGCTAATATTGGCGTTTTTAACTGAGCCAGATTTTTATATCATTGACGAACCTTTTATCGGTTTAGATCCAGTAGCTACGAAAGAGTTTTTAAATTATTTATATAAAGAAAAAGAGCGCGGGGCAGGAATTTTACTTTGTACGCACGTATTAGATACTGCTGAAAAAATTTGTGAAAGATTTTTACTCATTTCACAAGGTACATTAGTCGCAGATGGACATTTAGAATCTATTCAAATATTAGCGGAAATGCCGGGTGGTTCATTATTAGACTGCTTTGATGTAATTGTAAGGCGTGAACAACATGATTAAACAACAATTTTATAAGAGATTGCGCCATGAACTTGAGCGGAAATGGAAGTCTATACGTTCGGTAACAGATTGGACAGTCGCGTTATATATTATTATTCCAGCACTTATATTTATGGGGATCTATTATCGATCGCTATGGATAAATGAATTATCAATGGAAGAGACGATTTATTTCGGATTAGGATTACTCGCATTTTATCTAGTAACATATCCAAGAGGAGTTCGTTCATTTTTTGAGCAAGCGGATAGTTTATTTTTAATTTCGTATGCAACACATATGCAAAAATTAGTCCAGTATGGCATGATGTACACATTTGTTCGAATAGCGATAACGAATATAATAGTAGTCGTTATTATGTTACCAGTGTTGATGAAAAGTATCGGAGTAACAGAGATACAAGTCCTATTATTTTGGGTATTCTTTACTATATTTCGATTTATGTTGTCGTTGTTAACGAGATTTATTCATGTACATGTGGGGAAACGATGGGTTTTATGGATTATAAAAAATGTAGTATTTTCTATGAGCGTGTCCTTTTTTGGAATTAGTTTATTTTTTATTTATAAAAATCCATTGTATTCAATTCTATTTATCAGTCTAGTAATTTTCTTAAGTAGTGTATTAGTAAAAGAGAAAATGAATTATAAAAAATTCTTTTTTAAAGAAATCGAGAAAGAAAAAGAGGAAAGCATGCGCTGGACGAGCGGAATTATGCAAGTTGGTGGTCATGCAGCTAAACCGAGTAGTTCGAATAAAAAACCGTGGATGTTTCCGCGCTCTAAAAGACTTTTAGGAAAAAAAGCTGATTCTCGTATTATCGAATCTTTTTTGAAAGAATTTTTCCGTACAAGTACTGCACGAATATTTTATATTCAAATTGTATGTATCAGTACTGCAAGTATATTTATGACTCCAAGATGGATTACAGCTATTGTTCTCGTATTTGCTGTAGTTGCAATTTCTCGCTATGCACGTGATTATTGGAATGAATTTACGAATAAGATGTTTCTTCGTTTATATTGTGATGAAGGGAAATTACTATTGTTAAGATGGAAGGCAGATCGTTATTTACTACTACCAGCAATACTTTTATATGGAATAGTTATACTTTCCCGGTTTTATTTATTGCCAGCTGTGATTGGTGGCATTATTTTTATTTTATTAATTGTATGGATTGTTTTTTTGCCATTAAAAAAGAGCCATTGACGGCTCTTTTTCTAGTCTGTAACACATTGATAAATAAAATATATTAAAACGAGTATACTTGCGGCGGAATACATGACATCTAAAGTCATCTGATCGCCTCCTTATTGTTGTTGTATTTTTATTGTATGAAATCTTACAATTTCATATTCAAGTGAAAAATATGTGAACGTTAACAAAATTGTAAAGTGCAAAAATTACAATCATTTTGTATAATAGAAGAAACCACCGTTATATAAAAAATAATGAGTGAAAGGGGAGGGAACATAAATGCCAAATTGGTTTAGAAAAACCTTAGTCGCATTAATTACCGTGTTTACATTTGGTTTAGTGACGCCTCCTTCCATATTACTTGATAATGCCAAAGCTGCGGACAAGCCTACGAGCACAGCTGGGCAACAAAGTTTGGAGAGCACGTCCTATACATATGAAGAAACGAATGACAGGTTAACCACCGATACTTTTATTACTTATGCAATGCAAGAAGCAGAGAAGCAGTCGATGCAAAAGTTTGGTACTAAAATTGGTCCAGTAATTGAAGATGAGTTTAAAGATGTAATATTACCGAAAATTGAAGAGGCAATTGCGGAGCTTGCTAGTGATGTACCAGAAGATTCACTACAATCATTAGCGATTTCTCAAAAACCAGCTGGTGGAAATAATGAAAAGATTTTTCACGTCTACGATACGAAATCAGGAAATGATTTATTGCGTTTCCATGTAAGAAGAGATCATCCGCCACAAGATGGTTATTATTTTAATTTCCATTATCACCGTTTTGATGATGGATACTCTGGACATCATGAGTTAGGAAATATTTATTGGAATACGAATGTACCGCCGAAATGGTTGTCTTAAAAAGAACAAGAGAAAATCTTGTTCTTTTTTATTTTTATAGAAGGGACAGACAACTATGTTGTTGAATAACATAGGTTTAGAAAAAAGAAGCAAAAGGAGTATGGAGATGCAAAAATATATTGTTTTTGACTTTGATGGCACATTAGTAGATTCACAAAATATATTTGTACCGATTTATAATCAACTTGCTGAAAAACATGGGTATAAAGCAGTAAAGGAAGACGAAATTGAACATTTACGTAAATTAACGATGCCAGAGAGATGTAAACAACTTGATGTACCACTGTATAAATTACCGATATTAGCGTTGGAATTTTATAAATTATATCAGCCTGCTATAAAAAATCTCGTTTTGTTCCATGGAATGAAAGATGTATTAGATGAACTACATAAAAAAGGATACGGTATTGCGGTTATATCATCTAACTCAGAAGAGCATATTCGAGCATTTTTACAAAAGAATGATATAGAAAATATACAAGAAGTGTATTGTTCTAAAAATTTGTTCGGTAAAGATAAAATGATAAAAAGGTTTTTAAAATCGAAAAAAATAACAGAGAAAGATATGTTATACGTTGGTGATGAACAGCGAGATGTAGCAGCGTGTAAAAAGGCTGGGGTGAACGTAATTTGGGTATCTTGGGGATATGATGTTATTGAAACAGTGAAAAAAGACGCACCCGATTATATGGTTCATAAGCCGATGGAAATTGTGCAAGTAGTACAAGGAGTTTATTCTTAATATGAATACACTTCGAGCAGGTATTCATCATATTGAATTTTGGGTAGCAAATTTGGAGGAATCCATTTCTTTTTATAATAAGCTGTTTTCCATAATTGGATGGAGAAAATTAAATGAAGTAGCATATAGCACGGGAGAAAGTGAAATATACTTTAAAGAAGTAGATGAGGAAATCGTAAGGACGTTAGGTCCTAGACATATTTGTTATCAAGCTATTCATAGAGAAGTAGTTGATGAAGTAGCAGATTTTCTTTCTAGTACGAAAGTGAAGGTAATACGTGGTCCAATTGAAATGAATCATTATTCAGAAGGGTACTATACGATTGATTTTTACGATCCGAATGGATTTATTGTAGAAGTAGCCTATACACCAAATGCAGAAATGTAAGGGGAATAGATATGAAGATAATTACAGCACGGCAAAACAATATACAAATTGTAAAAGATGCAGCGAATATTGAAGAAATTTCTAAAGGTTTCTCTCCAGATAAGAAATATGTAATTACGAATGCAAATAATGATAAATATTTATTGCGGACAGGCGATATAAAAGAGTATGAAAGAAAGAAAATAGAGTTTCAAATTTTAAATGAAATGCAAAATCGTAGTGTGCAAGCACAAAAACCAATTGAAATGGGTTTGTTGGCAGAAGAAGGTTTATGCTATGGCATCTTTTCGTATTTAGAAGGGGAAGATGCGAAGAAGCTATTGCCTACGTATTCACCAAAAGAACAATATGATATTGGCATAGAGGCAGGAAAAGATTTAGCAAAAATGCATACATATGAAGCTCCTAATGATATACTTCCATGGCATGAAAGAGCAATGAAAAAACATAGTAAATATTTAGAAGCATACAAAACATGCGGAATAAAAATAAAAAATGATGATAAGATTATTAAGTTTATAGATGAAAATGAAATGTATGTAAAGGATCGCCCAAATCGATTTCAACACGATGATTTTCATTTAGAAAATATAATTGTACGGGATGGGAAATATGTAGGTGTAGTTGATTTTAATGGTTATGACTGGGGCGATCCACTGCATGATTTCGTGAAAATTGCACTATTTGCAAGGGACATTAGTATTCCGTATTCAATCGGACAAATAGAAGGATACTTTAATAGGAGAATACCAGAGGAGTTCTGGAAATTATATGCGGTGTACGTTGGCATGACAGTTTTCTCATCAGTTGTTTGGACATTAAGAGCCGCACCACATATGTTGGATGATATGTTAGAGCGTCTTCATATTGTATTGGAAGATCATAAAAACTTTGAGTTATCAAAACCAAGTTGGTTTCAACCAGATAAGATTGATATGAAATAGAAAAGGTAGGTGTGATTCGCACCTACCTTTATTTTTTACCATTCTTCATTTTGAAGTAGTTGTAATGCTAACTTTAAATCCACATCTTCTTGTATATGTTCCGGAGTCCATGGAATATGTATATGAGGTTGTATTCCAATTCCGGACATTCCTTTGCCTTTATCTATAATAGAAAGCCGTGAAGTAGGATAGTAAAGAGCGAACGTACCAGCCCATTCCATTACTGCTAAATTAGAATAATCATTTAAACCAGCAGTAGGACGACCTATTACTTTTACTTTCGGTGATTTTTTTGTTGCTTCTACAAAAGAATCACCAGAGCTTCCACATGTAACATCTGTTAATACGGCTACTCTACTTGGTGTTGTTCGTCCGTGTATTTTCAAAGTTTGGAGTTCTTTTGGTAGTCTAGATGTATCAAATGCAACAAGGCCCTTTTTATAATTCTCTTTTAAATCGTGAATAAACATATCGGCGACTAACTTTGAAAGGTCGTCTGAAGAATCGTAATCTTTTTCAAAGTCTTGCATTCGTAAATAATAATTTCGTTCTGTATGATTTAATTGCATTGTATTTGAAGAATCGAAAAGAGAAATTTCTTTGTCTTCAAATAAGTAAGGAAGTACGTTGAAAAATGCATCATCACTTCCACCACGATTCAATCGCACATCTATAATTAAGTTTTGAAAAGAATCCAGCTCGTTTTTGTATGAGTCGATTAATTGATTAATAGCTGCAGCATTTGCAAAGTCAGTTAAAGTAATTAAGAGTGTATTTTTATTGTACTTTTTTAATGAATAGATAGGTGTGTATTCGCTTTGTTTATATTTTTGTAAAGAAATGGTTTCGGTTACTCCATCTTTATCTATAAGTGTACAATTTGATGATTTTAATAAAACATAGTCCCATTTTTCACGCTCATATGTATTCTCATTTACATACTTTTTATACTTTATTAATAGCTCAGGAATTTTCATATTATCTAATGCAACGATAGTTTGTCCTTTTTTTACTCTTTTTTCTTGTGAAGTAGATGTAATATATAGGTGATCTTCGTATCTTTTCACTTGGAAGCCAACACTGTTAAGAGGTTGATCGTTAGAGCTCATTTTGAAAAACATATGATTGTCTTTGAAGTCTAATAAGTAATCATTTACAATTTCAGTGAATTGTACTGGTGTTAAATCTCTTTGCTTCTCTAGTTGCTCAATTGTTTGTAAATATGTAGTAGGATCATCCCATCCTTTTTTATCAATACAACCGGAATAATCGTGATGAGTAATCGAAACAACTTCTTTGAAGATTTCTGTGTACAATGCTTTTCCTCCTTATAGTTTAAATAACTAAATAAAAGGATTCCTTGTTCTATACGTAAAATCCTTTATTTGGATGAGAATATTAATATAAAAATAGAGGGAAGTGTATCTTCCCTCTATTAAAATAATTATTTAATTTTCTTAAATGTAAGCGGCTGAGTACTTAATGTAGTTGGTACATGTAACTGAAGGGATGGGAATTCACCACTTACATTCATTTCATAAGCGAATAATAAGCTCATTTTCATTTGGAATAAGTCAACTTTTGCGGAGAAGATGTCGTAATGATGATGCCCTAATTGAATATCCATTTCCATAAATTGTACATATAACGAATCATCTCGTTTGTATACTTGTAATGTTCCGTATGCAGGATGTTCAAAAGTACCAGTATAATCCTCTAACTTGTGCGAAGGTGTAGTCCCTTTAATTTGTTCAGGGAGGGATTCAGTTGCTTCTTTCATCATTTCCTTCATTTTTTTAGTATCTTCTACAGCACGCTTATGCCAATCAATGGATTCTAATTCAAGTAGTTCGTCATAAATTTGATTAGCGAGATAAGTAGGAAGTAATGTTCCTCCAGCATTCGTTAAAATGACAAGGCCTATGTTTTCTGTTGGTATGAATGAAACAAGCGCTGAAAATCCATCGATATTACCGCCATGATGAATCACTTTTTTACCACGATAAGCGCTAATAAACCAACCAAGACCGTAACTATTTAATGGAGATTCAGGGAGTGATAAAACCGGTTGGTCTGGAATTGAATTGTGTGGTGTATACATTTGTTGTAATAATTCAGAGGAGATTAATTCATGATCTCCAAATTTTCCTTCATTTAAGTGGAGAAGTACCCAATTTGCCATATCTTCAATTGTGGAATTAATACACCCAGCAGCGCCAACTGTATCGATGTTACGGAATGGAACTGCTTTTATTTCACCGTCATTTTCAATGTAAGGTAAAGCATAATCATCTGTAGTTTGTGAATCGTTAACAGAGAAGTTTGTATGTCTCATATTTAAAGGTTCTAAAATATGTTCTGTAGTGTATTGCTCCCACGTTTGATTTGTAATGTATGCAACAATGTAGCTAATTGTTGCATACATTAAGTTGTTATATAGAAATGCAGTCCGGAACGGTGCATCAAGTGGTAAATGTTTTATTTTTTCAACGAGATCTTTTCGAGATAAGGAAGAACTGTACCAAAGAGCCTCATGACGACTCACTCCAGTTCGATGAGAAGCTAAATCCCGTCCTGTAACTTGTGAGCTAGCAAGTAGTTCAGATAAAGTAAAGTTAGGTATATAAGACTGGATAGGGGTATCCCAATTAAACTTTTTTTGCTGTGCTAACAAGCTTAATGAAAGTGTGCCAAATGCTTTCGTTGAGGAACCGATTGCGAATCGAGTATTCGGTGTAACAGCCTCTTTTGTTTCTATATTACGATAGCCGAAACCTTCTGAAATAATAACTTCACCGTCTTTTATAACAGCGACAGCAGCACCAGGAACATTTAAATCCTTCATCATTTTTTCAACCGTTGTTTGTAAAGAAGTCATAACAGGCGTTTCAATTTTAGACATACTTCTAACCTCCAAATATAAATTTTGTTCTACCGCACTATACTTTCGGTAATAGAAAATGAAAACCTTTTTATATTTGGAAAGTTAATAATTTTGTAAGAATTAGCGCAAGAAATTTTATTAATTAGGATTATTAAATTTATCATTTTTCATGTTATGATAAATTGCATATACGATTGAAAGAAGGTTTTCCTACATATGAAACATGCTGAAAATGAATACTTAAATTTATGCCGCCATGTAATGGAACATGGTACGAAGAAAGAAGACCGTACAGGGACAGGCACTGTATCTGTATTTGGATATCAAATGCGTTTTGATCTAAGTAAAGGTTTTCCTTTATTAACAACAAAGAGAGTACCGTTTCGCCTTGTAGCAAGTGAACTACTTTGGTTTATGAAAGGTGATACAAATATTCGCTATTTATTGCAGCATAATAATAACATTTGGAATGAATGGGCGTTTAAGAGCTGGGTAGAAAGTGATGAGTATACTGGTCCTGACATGACGGATTTTGGTCTTCGCTCACAACAAGATGAAGAATTTAAAGTACAGTACGATGAGCAGATGGAATTGTTTAAAAAGAACGTTTTAGAAGATGATGATTTCTCAAATAAATATGGTTATTTAGGAGACGTATACGGTAAACAGTGGCGAGCTTGGAAAACGACAGCTGGTGAGACACTTGATCAATTAAAAGATGTAATTGAAATGATAAAAAAAACACCAGACTCACGTCGTTTAATCGTTTCTGCTTGGAATCCTGAAGACGTACCAAGTATGGCATTACCCCCTTGTCATACATTATTCCAGTTTTATGTAGCGGACGGAAAGCTTTCTTGTCAGCTATATCAAAGAAGTGGTGACATATTCCTTGGAATACCATTTAACATCGCAAGTTATTCACTACTAACACATTTAATTGCACACGAATGTGGTCTTGAAGTAGGGGAATTTGTTCATACAATTGGTGATGCACACATTTATACAAATCATTTTGAACAAGTAGAAAAGCAATTGGCACGTGAACCACGTCCGTTCCCGAAACTTACATTAAATCCAGATGTGAAATCTGTTTTCGATTTTGAAATGGAAGATTTAACGATTGAAGGATACGATCCGCATCCAGCAATTAAAGCACCGGTTGCAGTATAATTGTAGAGGAGATGAAAAAATGATTGTTTCATTTATGGTCGCAATGGACGAAAATAGAGTAATTGGTAAAGATAATAATTTACCTTGGCGTTTACCGAGTGAATTACAATATGTGAAGAAAACAACGATGGGTCACCCGCTTATTATGGGAAGAAAGAACTATGAAGCGATTGGTAGACCGCTGCCTGGAAGACGTAATATTATTGTAACTCGTAATGAAGGATATCACGTTGAAGGATGTGAAGTTGTTCATTCTGTAGAAGAAGTATTCGAACTATGTAAAAATGAAGAAGAGATTTTTATTTTTGGTGGAGCGCAAATTTACGATCTCTTTTTACCTTATGTAGACAAGTTATATATAACAAAAATCCATCATGCATTTGAAGGAGATACATTCTTCCCAGAAATAGATATGACAAATTGGAAAGAGATTTTTGTAGAAAAAGGTTTAACGGATGAAAAAAACCCGTATACGTATTATTACCATGTATATGAGAAACAACAATAATAAAAAAGATTGATGTGAGAATTCGCATCAATCTTTTTATTTATATTCACCAATATAAGTTTATAGATGAGATTCGATAGTGCTATAATGATAGGTAGCATGTAAAAATGCTAAAATTTTCAAAAGTACTAATATAGAAAGAGGAGGAGAATCGATTGAGAAAGATATGGGGGATTCTTTTTCTTTGCTTAACATTCATGTTAGTTGGATGTGGTAAAGAAGAAAAACCACAAGAAGCGTTTGATACATATGTAAAAGCGTGGAATAAACAAAAATTTGCAGATATGTATGATCAACTATCAAAAAATGCAAAAAAAGATATTTCAAAGAAAGAGTTTACTGAGAAATATGAAAAAATTTATTCTGGTATCGAAGTGAAAGACTTAAAGGTAGAAACAGGGGAAGTAAAAGAAGATAAAAAAGATGAAGGCCCTGTTCCTTTTAAAGTAAGCATGGATACAGTTGGTGGTAAAATTACATTTGGTCATGAAGCAAAAATGGTGAAAGAAAAAGATGGAGATAAAGAATCTTGGAAAATAGATTGGACTCCTGATTTTATTTTCCCAGGCATGACGAAAGATAGTAAAGTGCGTATGCAGACAACACAGCCAAAACGTGGTGAAATATACGATCGTAATGGAAAAGGTCTTGCAACGAATGGGAAAGCTTCTGAAATCGGATTGATTCCTGAAAAGTTAGGCGATACTGCTCCGCAAACGAAAGAAACAGTAGCGAAGTTATTAAATATGTCTGTAGAAGAAATTGATCAAAAATTAGCTGCTAAATGGGTAAAACCAGGGTATCTCGTACCAATTGGAATTTTGCCTGAAGGGGCAACACAAAATACGTACATTGATTTACCAGGTGTTTCAACAAAACCTGTAAATGTTCGTACATATCCGTTAGGGGAAGCGGCAGCTCATCTGACTGGTTATATTGGAAAGGTAAATGCTGAAGATTTAAAAACGCTACAAAAGAAAGGCTATCAAGCTGATGACCCAGTTGGTAAAGCTGGTTTAGAGCAAGTATTAGAGGAAAAGCTACGCGGTAAAAAAGGTGGCCGTGTCTTTGTAGAAGATGCGCAAGGAAAAGAAATTAAAAACTTGGCAAAAACAGATACTGTTGATGGAGAAAATGTAACTTTAACTATTGATAGTGTTGTTCAAGAAAAAACGTATAATGAAATGAAGGGCGAAGCTGGTTCAAGTGCAGCAATTAATCCGAAAAGTGGAGAAACAATTGCACTAGTAAGTAGTCCAGCATATGATCCTAATATAATTGCACGAGGGACATCGAAGGCACAACGCGAAGCTTGGAATAATGATCCGAAAAAACCGATGACGAATCGCTTTACACAATTGTCGGTACCAGGTTCTGTATTTAAACCTATTACAGCTGCAATTGGTCTTGAAACGAAAACGATTGATCCAAAAGAAGAGTTGAAAATTGAAGGATTAAAATGGACAAAAGATTCTTCTTGGGGTAATTACTATGTAACACGTGTGAAAGATGCAAATCCGATTGATCTTGATAAGGCGATGAAATACTCGGATAATATTTACTTCGCACAAGAAGCTTTGAAAATCGGAAAAGACAAGTTTATGAGTGAAGCAAAAAAATTCGGATTCGATGAGAAACTACCAATTGAATATGGATTCCCTGCTTCTAAAATTGCAAATGACGGCATTAAAAATGATATTCAAATGGCAGATACGGGATATGGACAAGGACAAGTATTAATGACTCCTCTTCATTTAGCTTTAACGTATGCGCCAATTGTAAATGATGGAACGATTCCGTCACCGTATATTATTAAAACAGATAAACAACCAAAAGCTTGGAAAGAAAATGTAATTTCTAAAGGAAATCAGGATATATTAAAAACTGCAATGACGAAAGTAATTAATGATCCAGATGGTACAGGGAAAATTGCTAAAATTGATGGCATGACTCTTGCTGGAAAAACAGGTACAGCGGAATTAAAAGTATCAAAAGAGGCCGAAGGAAAAGAACTAGGTTGGTTCGCTGCATTTGATTTAAATTCCCCAGATATGGTCATTACAATGATGATTGAAGATGTAAAAGGTAGAGGCGGAAGTAATATTCCAGCTGAAAAAGTAAAACATGTATTTCAAAAATAATATGTAATAGTAGGCTATCTCTATAAGTTGTAGAGGTAGCCTTTTTATATGAAAGAGTTCTTAATATCTGTATACTGAATTTTAAAGAAACAAAGTAAATCATTAACTTACGAAAAAAAAGTAGCTATTTTTTATTGACATTGATTAAAACTTTTTGTATTATACTTACATAAGGTAAGTTATTAACTTTAAAAAAACAAATCTTGAATTAAAGATAAAGAGAAAAAAGGGAGAGAATACAATGACAAAAGTACTATTTATTACAGCAAATCCAAATTCAGCAGAAGGTTCTTTCGGAATGGCAGTGGGGGAAGCTTTCATCGAAGCTTATAAAAACGAACATCCACAAGACGAAGTTGTAACAATTGATTTATTCAACACTACAGTACCAGCAATTGATGCAGATGTATTTGCTGCTTGGGGTAAATTTGCAGCAGGTGAAGGCTTTGAAACTTTAACGGAAGCTCAACAACAAAAAGTAGCAGCAATGAACACAAACTTAGAAACATTTATGCATGCAGATCGTTATGTATTCGTAACTCCAATGTGGAACTTTAGCTATCCACCAGTAGTAAAAGCATACTTAGATAACGTAGCAATCGCAGGTAAAACATTCAAATATACTGAAAATGGTCCGGTCGGCTTATTAGAAGGTAAAAAAGCACTTCACATTCAAGCAACAGGTGGCGTATATTCTGAAGGAGCATACGCAGCTGTAGACTTCGGACGCAATCACTTAAAAACTGTATTAGGATTTGTCGGTGTAAATGATACTGATTATATTGCAGTTGAAGGTATGAATGCAAACCCTGAAAAAGCACAAGAAATTAAAGAAGCGGCAATTGCTAATGCTCGTGAATTAGCAAAACGTTTCTAATATAGAATGCTTAAAAAGTCCAAACACTTGCTGTTTGGACTTTTTTTCTTCTTTTTCCTTCGTTTGTCTAGTATAATGAAGGTCGGAATGATAATAGGTGGGGGTTCTGTATGATTCAAACGTTTTTTAAAATCTTTTATTTAATTTTAATTGTAATTGCGATTACACCGAGAATGTGGCGTCTTAAAAGACAAGTAAATACGATGGCGCCAAAAGAAAAAGATAATGCTGTGTACAAAACGACAAATTGGTTTGGTAAGAAAATGGTACGTGTAGCTGGAGGGACAGTAGAAGTGAAAGGGCTTGAAAATGTTCCGAAAGACAAGCCGGTACTAGTTGTAAGTAATCACCAAAGTAATATGGATATTCCTGTTTTACTAGGTTACTTAAATAAACCAATTGGATTCGTGTCAAAAGCAGAGATTAAAAAGTTCCCAGTTGTACCAACTTGGATGGAACTTATGAATTGTGTATTTATGGATCGTAGCGATCGTCGTCAATCTCTTAAAGCAATTAAAGATGGAATCGAACTATTAAAGAATGGACATTCTATCGTAATTTTCCCAGAAGGAACGAGAAGTAAAGGTGGCGAAGTTGGAGAGTTTAAGGCTGGTAGTTTCCATCTTGCAGTAAAATCAGGTGTAGCAATTTTACCTGTAACGTTAGATGGTACATATAAGATGTTTGAAGCGAATGGAAATCGTATGAAGTCAGCTCATGCAACAGTAACAATTTCTAAGCCGATTACACCTGAAGATTATGCGAATATGGATATTAAAGAATTAACGAAGCATACACAGGAAGTTATCGCATCACAATTACATAAGTAATAAAAAAGGTTTCAGCTTATAGTAAGCTGAAACCTTTTTTATTATGCTGTAGGTAAGACGTAAAAGAGTACACAGAAGAACATCATCGCACTACCACCTAAAACGAACAGGTGCCATATGGCATGGTTGAAAGGTAGCTTTTCCCAAAGGAAGAATATAGCTCCGACAGAATATAAAATTCCACCTGCTAAAAGTAGTGAAAAACCATGTCCAGTTAGATTTTCATAAAGTGGTTTAATAGCAACGATTATGAGCCATCCCATTATGATGTAACATAAAGTTGATGCCTTTATAAAGCGACGTACAAAGAAAATTTTGAAGACGATACCTCCGATTGCAAGTGTCCATATAATAGCAAGTAACGTCCATCCTAATGGGCCACGAAGTGTAATAAGTAGAAAAGGAGTATACGTGCCAGCAATCAATAAGTAAATGGCTGAATGATCTAAAATAGTAAATATTTTTTCTACTTTAGGATGATGAATGCTATGTAGCAATGTTGAAAACAAGTACAGTAAGAACATACTTACACCATAAACAGTAAATGCAACTACAGCTGATGCGGTACCGTGCTTAGAAGCATGAATAATCAATATGATTAAGGCAGGGATGCTTAAAATGGCACCGATACCATGTGTAATTGCATTTGCAATTTCTTCTTTTACAAATTGGGTCATTCGTGTCATTTTTTCAGTCATAATGCAAATCCTTTCTACTATCATAAAATAATATGTCATTTCCCTTACCATATCATACACAAGAGCAATAGAAAATGAAATTTGTATAATTGATTATATTTTTTAATTTTTTTGACAAAAGGCAATGGATTTGTTGACGTTTTCAAACTTTTTTGACAAAATAAAATTATGTAATAGTAGGACAAGGAAACTACTAATAAAGGGGATGGGGAAATGTTTTCAAATATTGGCTTTCCAGGGTTAATTTTAATTTTAGTAGCAGTACTCATTTTATTTGGACCTAAAAAATTGCCGGAAATCGGGAAGGCTTTAGGGGAAACGTTAAAAGAGTTTAAAAAATCAACGAAAGAATTGACAGATGACGCATTTCAAGAAAAGGAAAAGAAAGAAAAACTGTAATGTATTTTCCTTGTAATGGATAAATAAAGTGTGGTGAACGAGATGGAAGATCGGGAAATGAGCGTAGTAGAACATATTGTTGAGCTTCGAAAAAGAGTAATATATACGGTGTTATCCTTTGTACTATTTTTAATTATTGGATTTACTTTTACAAAGGATATTTATTTTTGGCTTGTAAAAGATTTACCAATGAAATTAACTGTTCTCGGTCCAAGTGATGTATTGTGGATTTTTTTCTCGATTGCTACAGTATTTGCTATCGTTTGTACAATTCCTTTTGCTGCTATACAAATTTGGTTATTTGTAAAACCGGGTTTACATCCAAATGAACAAAAGGTGACAATAATGTATATACCGGTATTGTCTATATTATTTATCGCAGGTTTATGTTTTGGATACTTTATTGTAATGCCGTTTCTATTTCACTTTTTAACTACTATAGGTAATGAAATGTTTAATACGATGTTTACGACAGAAAAGTATTTTCATTTTGTACTTAATTTAACAGTTCCATTTGCTGTGATTTTTGAATTGCCAGTCGTTGTAATGTTTTTAACTAGTATTGGAATACTTACGGCGGAATTTTTAATAACAATAAGAAAGTATGCTTACGTAGCGTTGATTATCATTGCATCTTGCATATCACCGCCTGACTTTTTATCTCATAGTTTAGTTGCGGTGCCGCTTATTTGTATTTATGAAGTAAGTATTGCTTTATCAAAGGTTGTTAGTAAGAGAAAAAAGAAAAGAGAAGAAATGCAGTCGAAAAGTGCCTCGTTATAAAGGCACTTTTTTATTTATTTGTTATACTATAGCTATAAACGTATACAATATATAGAAGAAAAAAATTATAGAATCTCCAAAATTTAGACAAACTTTGCGCTTTTATAAGCTTATACTAAATGTATTAAACAATTGATGGGTAATGAGGTTCCCGTCTCAGGGATATTTAGGACGGGAAGATGGATTAGGTGGAGATGAATAGAGTATCTTCTAGCCATAAGGACTACAGAAATCATATAAGTCTGATTTTACTCCACTTTAAACAACGTCTTACAGCGCAAAGTAGAGGAAGTTCAAAAATCCAATGAAAAAGAGGATTGATATTGTGATTACGAAAAGTTTTTATTTCACTCATTCAACAGGGGATTGTATTAAAATATTCGAAATCCCTGTCCTACAGGCACAGCATCCATTATCGTTTCTAATTCAGTCTCGTCTTCAATTATTTATTGCAAAAATTCAAAAACAAAAACATCCAAGATTTTCATATTCTTTCCGTGAATATTTACAAAATTGTTTGAAGTGGAATGATTATTTAAATGTATATAAAACAAATACTCTTGAAAAAAATGCATGATATAGAGTAGAGACAGGGTTAGGAGCTCTGTCTTTTTCATTTTAGATATAAAAATATAATTAATTTGATGAAATTTCGTTCCAAATTGTTGAAAGCATTGGGAATACTAGTATAATAACAAGGAGAGCGTATTGGAAAGGGAAGAATATAATATGCAAAAAATTAAAATTGTAACAGATTCAACAGCAGATTTATCACAAGAGGTAATCGAGAAGTATGACATTCATGTTCTACCATTATCAATCTCTGTAAATGGACAAACATATTTAGATCGCGTTGATCTACAACCAGATGAATTTATTGAAGAAATGCTTAAATCAGAGGAACTACCAAAAACATCACAACCAGCAATGGGTACATTTGTAGAAATGTATGACAAGTTAGGTGAAGATGGAAGTGAAGTACTTTCCATTCATATGACAAGTGGAATGAGTGGTACTGTAGCAACTGCAAATAGTGCTGCATCAATGACCGATACAAAAGTAACAGTTGTTGATTCTCAATTTATTACACATGCTTTAGCATATCAAGTAATTGAAGCTGCAAAAATGGCAAATGAAGGACGCTCACTAGAAGAAATTTTAAAACGTGTAGATGAAGTAAGAAAGAATACTCGTTTATATGTAGTAGTAGATACATTAGAAAACTTAGTGAAGGGTGGACGTATCGGTAAAGGAAAAGCGTTTATCGGTTCGCTACTTAATATAAAGCCAATTGCTAGTCTTGAAGACGGTGTTTATAATCCTGTAACGAAAGTTCGTAGCCAAGGCCAAATTGTAAAAACATTAGCTAAGTTATTTGAGCAAGATACAGCTGGAAAAGTTGTAAAGGCTGTTGCAATTCCGCATGCGAAAGCAATTCCTTTAGCTGAAAGTATGAAAGCGGCGGTTGAAAAAGTGAGTGGGTTTGCTCAATCAGAAATTTTCTATACAACGCCTATAATTAGTACTCATACAGGTCCAGGTGCAATCGGATTTATGTATTTAGCAGAGTAATAAAAAAGCTACTTGAAAATATATTTCAAGTAGCTTTTTTATGTAAATAGAAAGTAAGAAATAAGAAGAGCTATACAGGCACTACCGCTAATGATATAGCGAGTCTGTAAATATTCATTCATAGATAACACCCTTTATCCCGCTATTTGCGGACAGTAAAACTCCCACCTCAAAATTTAGCTGGAGCAAAGAGGTTAGGTGGCGGGCTGTCCGTAAAAGCCCGATTGGTGAAGGTTAATAATCAGTGGGGATAAAGAAACTCCCACTGATTAAAGTTTCATTATAGGATTTTCTATATTATATGTTGGATATAGAAAATCAGTCGTTACGTTACACATGTAAAGTTTCAATTTTTTCATTTACTTGCTTATCATTTGTTGTGTTACTATAAATAAAAGTTTGGCCTAAAAAGAGTACATGCAGTTGTTCCCATGGTAACATGCGCAAATTCCAATTATTTCGAAGTCTAGTTATTGCTTCACGAGGTGTTTCATCGGCGAGCGCAAAAGCTCCGTAATGCATCGGTATAAAATGCGTAGCGTTTAAATCTAAATAAGCTTGCACAGCTTCTTCAGGTGAAACATGAGATACTTTCATAAACCATTCTGGTTCATAAGCGCCAATGGGCATAAGAGCAATATCAATTGAAAAGCGTTCACCAATTTCTTTGAAACCTTGGAAATAGCCACTGTCGCCACAAAAATATATGGTCTCCATAGTCGTTTCATTATCAATAATCCATCCGCCCCAGTGAGACGTATTCATATCAAATAAGAATCTTCTCGTCCAGTGCTGAGCAGGTACGAAGTGAAAAGAAACTTCGTTAATTATCGTACTTTCCCACCATTTATACTCTTCTACATGTTTAAATTTCTTACGAGTAAATAATTTTTTTAATCCGATAGGTACAAGATATAGAACATCATCATTCAACTGACGAAGAGTTGAAAAATCTAAATGATCATAATGACCATGTGAAATAAGGACAATATCAATTTTAGGCAGTGCTTCTATAGAGAGTCCAGGTTCTGTAAGTCTTGTAACTAGCTTTAATTTATTGGCCCATACTGGATCTGTTAATATATTAAGTCCATTCGTTTGGATAAGAAAAGTAGAATGCCCAATCCATGTGACAGTCGTTTTTTTTACATTACTTTGCAAAAATGCACTTTGTTTAACGGGTGATTGTTCTACTAAGAAAGAAAAATCTTTTTTGTTTTGCTTTCGTTCTTTACGCCAGCGTAAAAAAGAGCGAATTGATTTTTTTGTACTAACATTATCCATATTTTCATAGCGCTTTGCCATGAACATCACCTCATTTACAATCGTTGTATTTGTATTGTACCGAAATGTTGTTAAGGAATACAGTGTAAAACATGGATTAATGTTTAAGGAATTGTTAAAAAATAGGGAGAGGTATTTACAAAAGTAACAATAAAATTAGTTTTATCAATTCTATTTATAGAAATAATAGTAAAAAAATATATTTTGTCTAGTAATTCGCTTGAAATAAAGAAGTAACATACGTAAATTCGTACGATTTCGTGAACAAATGTAGTAAACAATTTTCTCGTAGTGTTAACTTTTGTTATTATAAACATAACCTATTTAAATTTAGGATAGAGAAAAGAGGTTTATAAATGAAGCGTTATCAAAAAATAATTGGTCTTATGGTTGTATTTTGTCTCTTTGTACTTGCTGGATGTAGTGAATCAGGTTCAAAGCTTCGTAAACCATTAAATTGGGATTTAGAAACTTTCCAATTTACAAATCAAGATGGAAAGCAATTTGGTACAAAAGATTTAAAAGGGAAAGTTTGGGTTGCAGATTTTATGTTCACAAATTGTCAAACAGTTTGTCCACCAATGACTGCAAATATGGCCAAGCTGCAAAAGATGGCAAAAGAAGAGAAGATAGACGTTCAGTTTGTTTCATTTAGTGTAGATCCAGACCTTGATAAACCAGAAAATCTGAAAGCTTTTATTCAAAAGTTTACAGAGGATACTAGTAACTGGAATTTATTAACGGGATATTCGTTAGAAGATATTACGAAGTTTTCAAAAGATAATTTCCAATCACTTGTAGATAAGCCGGAGAATGGTCAGGTCATGCATGGTACATCATTTTATTTAATTGATCAAAACGGAAAAGTAATGAAAAAGTATAGTGGCATTAGTAATACGCCATACGAAGACATTATACGTGATATGAAGCGATTAGTGGATTAAAAATAAGGGTGCATAGCACCCTTATTTTTTTGCATTAGTCTATGGATAAAATGTCATGTTGTTGGGGAAGTTTCGGCGCCCGAATTTCTAATACGCCGTTTTGATAAGAAGCTTTTGCTGCTTTTTTATTAATTGAATACGGCAACTTAATCAATCTTGATGCTTCTGAAATGGAACGTTCCCGGCGATAATAGTTATGGGATGTTTCTTCTTCTTCGAGTATCTCTTCTTTTACAGAGACTTTTAAGTATTCACTTTGTATTTCAATTTGAATTTGCTCTTTTTGTATACCTGGTAGTTCAGCTGTAACAACGAGTTCTTCACCAACTTCATATAAATCTACAGGGAATGTTAATAAACGGTTTCCTTTTTGGAAAAAATGATTTAAATCAGCGATTACATTGCGAAGAGGTGTTTGCTCGAAGAAATCATCAATTTGCTTTAAGTAATTACGAACCGGTGGGCGAGAAGAATCTTTTTTTTCTTCACTCATGGTATTCCCTCCTAGAAATCAATTTGCAATATCATATGACAAAAGCGGAGAAAGGTGAGTGCCTAGTTTTCATGTTTTCATAAAAAATTGTTAAAAATGTGAAATGGAGTGATTTTTTTATAGTTTTTGGTCGCCATATTCAGTTGATTATGCTAGTATAAATAGGGTTGATATAGTAGTATAGAAACAGAATGAAAACCGAAAGAGGGTAAGAAGTATGTGTGGTTTTGTAGGATGTTTATGTGAAAACCCTAGAGAGTTTTCAGAAACAGAAAAACATCAATTTGAAAATATGAACACGATGATTTTCCACCGTGGTCCAGATGACGAAGGATATTTTCGTGATGAACATGTACAATTTGGCTTCCGCCGTTTAAGTATCATTGACTTAGAGGCAGGACATCAGCCGCTAACTTATGAAAATGATCGATATGTAATTATTTTTAATGGTGAAATTTACAACTATGTAGAATTACGTGAAATGTTACTTGAAAAAGGTGCAACGTTTGCAACACAATCTGATACAGAAGTTATCATTGCATTGTATGCACATATGAAAGAAAAATGTGTAGACTATCTTCGTGGTATGTTTGCATTTATGATTTGGGATCGTGAAGAGAAGAAACTTTTCGGTGCACGTGACCACTTCGGTATTAAACCTTTATACGTCGCACAACAAGGTGATACTACATTCTTCGCATCTGAGAAGAAAAGTATTATGCATGTGATGGAAGATAAAGGAGTTAATCCAACGTCACTACAACATTACTTTACGTACCAATATGGTCCAGAGCCAGAAACATTAACAATTGATGTTAATAAAATCGAGCCTGGTCATTATTTCGTAAAAGAAATCGGTAAAGAGATGGAGATCCATCGCTACTGGAAACCTTATTTCAATGCTTCAAGCGCAACGAAAGAGGAGCATATCCAAGCAATTCGTGATGTGTTATACGATTCAGTAAAAGTGCATATGCGCAGTGATGTACCAGTAGGTTCATTCTTATCTGGTGGTATCGATTCATCTATTATCGCTTCTATCGCAAGAGAAATGAATCCAAATCTTTTAACATTCTCTATTGGTTTTGAACAACGTGGTTTCAGTGAAGTTGATGTTGCCAAAGAAACTGCTGAGAAATTAGGCGTTAAAAACCATAACGTATTCATTTCAGCGAAAGAGTTTATGGATGAGTTCCCAAAAATCATTTGGCATATGGATGATCCTTTAGCAGATCCAGCAGCTGTACCATTGTACTTCGTTGCAAAAGAAGCACGTAAGCATGTAACAGTTGTTCTTTCAGGTGAAGGTGCAGACGAGCTATTTGGTGGTTATAACATTTATCGTGAGCCAAACTCACTAAAAATGTTCTCTTACATTCCTAGCCCAGGTAAGAGCGTTCTAAAAGCATTAAGTGGTGCTCTTAAAGAAGGATTTAAAGGTAAGAGCTTCCTAGAGCGTGGATGTACGCCAATTGAAGAGCGTTACTATGGAAACGCGAAAATCTTCCGTGAAGAAGAGAAAGTTGAATTAATGAAGTATTACAATGAAAGTGTTAACTATATGGATATCACGAAACCATTGTATAACGAGATTAAAGATTATGATGATGTAAGCAAAATGCAGTACATTGACATGTTCACATGGTTACGTGGTGACATTTTATTAAAAGCTGATAAAATGACAATGGCAAACTCATTAGAACTTCGTGTACCGTTCTTAGATAAAGAAGTATTCGATGTTGCATCTAAAATTCCAACTGAATTTAAGATTGCTAACGGAACTACAAAAGCTATTTTACGTGAAGCAGCACGCGGAATCGTTCCAGATCACGTATTAGATCGTAAAAAACTTGGATTCCCAGTACCAATTCGTCACTGGTTAAAAGACGAAATGCATGATTGGGCTATCAATATTATAAACGAGAGTAAAACAGAGCATTTAATCGACAAACAGTATGTATTAAACTTACTGGAAGCACATTGTGCAGATAAAGGCGATTATAGCCGTAAAATTTGGACTGTCCTTGCGTTTATGGTATGGCACCAAATTTATGTTGAGCATAAATACGATACGAATAAGTTCCATGAAGAAACAAAACGTGCGTATAGCTTAGTTTAATTAGAAAAACCTTAAGATCGCATACGGTCTTAAGGTTTTTTTCATAAATAGGAAGTATTATTGATACAATAATAGTAAAAGGATGGACAACATATGATTACGTTTGAGAAAGTTACTGTAGAAAATGAAAGCGTTGTTAAAGAAATGTTTAAATCGCATAGTTTAGGTGAGAAAAAGGTACAGTACTGTGTGAAAGTTGATGATACATATATTGGTGTAATAGATTATAGTGTTCAAGAGGAACGAGCTGTTTTATCACAGCTAATTATTCATTTTGATTACCAAGGTTACGGTTATGGTGCAAATACGTATTTTACATTTGAAGAAATGATGAAACAAAGAAATGTGAAAGAAATAAAAGTGCTACAAGAGGAATTAACAGAAAAGGCGAAGTCTTTCATAGAGAGTTTTGGTTTTACTTCAGAAGATGAAGAGTATGTAAAGAAAATATAACGATGATTACTTATGCGATAAAATAAATATAAGGCAGGTGGATGTATGACGATGACTTCTGGTCTTGTATTAATTGGAGGGTGCTTTATAGTAGCAGAATTATGTCATATACTCATTCGGAAAAGAATGAGTAAGAAAAAAAAGCCGTATGAATTACAATACGTCCCTGTCTTTTTCATTATGTTTTGTATGCTTAGTACATTACAAAATCTAATGAACTTTCCACCACTTGTGAATGTTTTTTTAAAGTTCGGTTTACTTTATAGTGGTGCTGGAATAACACTTTTATTTATTTTATTTTGCATACGTTATGTTCACTATCAATCGTATATATTTATTTTAAATTGGTTAAAGCAAGATGATAGAAAACGCCTTACATAAGGCGTTTTTTTATTTGTAATTGTAACAGAACTTGTACATTTCACATAAAATAGGACGAGTAGCAATGCAAACATATTACAAGAAAGGGGCGGGGCAATAAAATGAAACTTGTTATAGACGCAGGGCACGGTGGATATGATTCTGGTGCTGTTGGTAATGGTTTAGTAGAAAAAAACTTAACACTTCAAATTGCTAGACGCGTTCGAGACATTTTAACGGTAAATTACCCAATTACAATTAAAATGACACGTGATAGTGATGTGTTTATTTCTTTATCTGAACGTGCTAATATTGCTAATGCTTTTGGTGCGGATTATTTTATTTCATTTCATATTAATAGCGGCGGGGGTACAGGTTTTGAAAGTTATATTTATAATGCGTTATCCAATAGCAGCACTGCATATGCAAAGCAACAAAAAATGCATACAGCTGTCAATCCTGTATTAACAAAATATGGTCTTCGTGATCGAGGAGCAAAAAAAGAAAATTATGCGGTATTAAGAGAAACCACAATGGATGCAATTTTAACTGAGACTGCTTTTATTGATACAGCGTTTGATGCAAATTTATTAAAAAATCCACAATTTATTGAAGATCTAAGTCAAGCGTATGCAAATGGAATAGCAGCTATTTTTGGAGTAGCTCCAAATCCACAACCCCCTAACCCACAACCGACACCTCAAACGAAGGGAATCGCTTATATTCTTGGGAAAAATGTAAATTTAAGAAATGGTCCATCAACTTCTTCCTCAGTTATTCGTCAATTAAATTCTCCAGAATCTTACGTTGTATATCAGGAAAGTAACGGATGGCTAGATTTGGGGAATGGGCAATGGGTGTATAATGATCCTTCGTACATTAATTTTGTAAAGACAAGCAATAGTGATGGAAGCCCGATTGGGGTTGCATATATACAAGGGATGAATGTAAATTTAAGAAGTGGTCCATCAACTACATCTGCAGTTATCCGCCAATTAAATTCTCCAGAATCTTATTTAGTATATATAAATGAAAATGGTTGGTTAAACCTTGGTGGAAATCAGTGGGTATATAATGACCCAGCGTATATTAAATATACTCAATATTAGGAATTAAAATGATAATGCAATATGGATGCGTATCCTTGTTATGTATAACAAGGATACGCATTTTAATAACAACATTTATTTTCATACTTATGCACTATGTTTTAAAAAGAAACATTAGAAAAGCGGATAGAATCTAAATAGTATATATTAAAAAAGTTTTCTTATATACATTGACAATGTATATAAGATACATTAATCTTTAAATGTTAATGATAATCGATTTCATCTAGGGAGGACATATGATACATACTAAAAAACTAATTATGTTCTGCATTATGATACTCATGGTTGTAATTGCAGGATGTAGTAAAGAAGAGAAAAAAGAAAATAATATATCAGCGAAAGCAAAAGATTCATATACGGTAAAGCATGCAATGGGTGAAACGACAGTAAATGGTACACCTAAAAAAGTTGTTGTTTTAACAAATGAAGGCGCAGAGGCTCTCCTAGCTGTGGGCGTAACGCCAGTGGGGACTACGAAACCACGTGCTGGTGATGAATGGTATCCTCATGTAGCGAAAGAGTTAAAAAACACGGAAGTTGTAGGAACTGAACGTGATATTAATTTAGAGGCTGTAATGAAGCTTAAGCCAGATTTAATTATCGGAAATAAAATGCGTCATGAAAAAATATATGATCAGCTAAAAGAAATCGCACCAACTGTTTATGCAGAAACATTACGCGGTGATTGGAAAGAAAACTTTACACTTTATACAAAAGCTGTAAATAAAGAAAAAGAAGGGCAAAAAGCTCTTGATGATTATAAAAAACGCATTGAAGGAATGAAAGAGAAGTTAGGCGATAAATTGAATTCTAAAGTTTCTATTATTCGTTTCGTGCCAGGTGATGTTCGTATTTATCAAAAAAACTCATTCTCGGGTGTTGTTTTAAATGATATTGGATTTAAACGACCACCATTACAAGATAAAGATGATTTTGCGATAAAAGGAATTACAAAAGAGCAGATTCCAAATATGGACGGAGACTACTTATTCTATTTCACGTCTGATAAAGATGCAGATAAGAATAATGAAGGAAATTCGTTAGCGAAGGAATGGACAGAAGATCCACTCTTTAAGCAACTACAGGCTTCTAAAAATAATAAAGTATTCCAAGTAGATGAAGTGATTTGGAATACAGCAGGTGGTATTGTAGCTGCAAATCTTATGTTAGATGATATTGAAAAATATTTCCTTAAATAAATGATAAAATACATCACTTTTACGAAGTGATGTATTTTTTGTTTGTGAAAATACAGAAAATTCCTTCTTTCGGGGTGACATAAGTTGTACAATAAAATCAATCATGTGATAAAGGAGTGGGGAAGAATGAAAGCTACTCATAAAGATTGGATCTTGTTTAATGGGAGAATGATTAATACGAAGGAAGAACAGCCGATGGTCGCATTAGAAGAGCGCGGTTTCCAATTTGGTGATGGTATTTATGAAGTATTTAGACTATACGATGGCAAGCCTCATTTATTAGATTTACATTTAGAACGATTCTTTAACTCTATGGCAGAAATAAAACTAATTCCACCATTTACGAAGGAAGAATTAGTAGAAGAGTTATATCAAATGATTGAAAAAAATCAATTTCAAGAAGATGGGAATGTATATTTACAAATATCAAGAGGTGCACAACCGCGCAATCATGTATATGAATCAGATTTACAACCGACATATTTTGCAAATCTTGTTTCGTTCCCAAGACCAGTTGCTTCAATGGAGGCAGGGATTAAGGTAACAGTAGAAGAGGACATCAGGTGGAAGTTTTGCCATATAAAATCTTTAAATTTGCTTCCTAATATCATGATCAAAAACAAAATAAATGAACAAGGGTATCAAGAAGCAATATTAGTACGAGGTGGCATTGTGACTGAAGGATGTCATTCCAATTTCTTTATCGTGAAAAATAATAAGTTAATTACACATCCAGCGGATCATTTAATTTTACATGGTATTACACGTCACTACGTGATTACATTAGCGACAGAGTTACATATCGAAGTAGAAGAACGAGAGTTTTCATTACAAGAAGTATATGAAGCTGATGAGTGCTTCTTTACAGCGACGCCACTTGAAATATTCCCAGTCGTTCAAATTGGTGATGAACAGTTTGGAGCTGGTGAAAGAGGACCAATTACGAAAAAATTACAAGCTGCATATGAAGAGAGTATTCGTTTGTTTAAAGTGACAAATTAATCATGAAGAAAAAAGCTGGTATTCTTCCGGCTTTTTTTCATGATATAATTCAAGCATAGGACAAGTTTTGAAAACGCTGTAAAAAGGGGATTTAATATATGAATTATGAAGATTTTAAAGAAGTAATTCACGGAAGACGAAGTGTTAGAAAGTTTACAGATCAAGAAGTATCTACTAATGATATAAAAGAAATAATTGATTGTGCGCGTTACGCACCGAGTGATACGAATTCACAAACGTGGGAATTCTTAGTTGTCATGAATCGAGAGAAGATTAAAGAAATTGAACAAATGACATGGGATGCATTACATAAACTTGCGACAAAAGCAGCAGAAAATGGAGAAGAGAAAGCAGGGAAATTACTTACACGTTCTTTCGGACCATATGCAACAGCTTTCTCGGAGGCACCAGTATTAATCGTATGTTTGGCAACACCATATGAATCAAAGTTTCGTGAAAAGGTATTTGATCCAATTGCTTTTGTTCCAGATTCAGTTTGGGAAGAAGAAGGGATTAAGAGTAGCTGTTTAGCGGCACAAAACTTAATGTTAGCTGCACATGCAAAGGGACTTGGTACTTGTCCAATGACAGGGCCAGTATTGCTAGCTCAAGATGAACTGCGCCAATATTTACAAATTGAGCCTGAAAAACAAATAAATATGGTTATTTCACTCGGATTTCCGAAAGATAAGCCAAAAAAACTTCCAAGAAAAGAAGTAGAAGAAATCACAACATTTGTTTTTTAAAGTGCTACATAGAAAAGACATTGGACATATCAATGTCTTTTTATTTTTGAGCGGGTATTATATCGATTTGTTGGGCTAAAATGATAAATAAGAAGGAATTACTATTTATTTCATAAAAAAAATTAATGTTCTATTAAGGAAAGTATGATACATTAATCGTGAGCAAGCTTCTATATGTTCATAAAAGTTTTAAAAGTTGTCTTAAAATTTAAAAGTTATTTTTGTATAATAAATTATAATCAAATGACAGGGGGGATGAATTTTGAAAAAATTCATAATCACTGGATTGTCTGTATTGTTATTAGTAGGTTGCGGTGCTCCACAGGAAAAAGAGGACGCGCAATCAAAACAGGAAGAACAAGTTGTAAACGCAAGTGATGAGAATATGGTTGTATTTCCTGAAGGTGCAATGTCAATTGGAGAAGGGAAAGTAAAAGTTATTACTCCAGATGGTACTTCTGAAAATGGCAATATACCGACTGTATTCATTAAAAAGGATACTTTAATTCAGCAAGTTGAATTAGAACTTTCTAATTTTCAAAGTGATAAAGAAACCTTCATATTTGTAGATCAAATGTATACAGATAGACATCAAGTAACTAGTACAACGCAGACAACAGTACAATTAAAAGAAAAGACGCTTGAAACAGGTAGTCATACGATTACTGCAGTTCAGTATGAAAACAATGACCCGAAAGGAAAGGTTATTAGTTTTAATCAAGCAACATTTGAGACAAAGCCTGCGTCTTAATAAGAATAAAAAGTACATTACTCAAAAAAGTAGTGTGCTTTTTTATTTGGACTAGAGTGTGCAAGAGTGAATAACTTGTTTCGTTTTCTAATGCGATTAAATAGGAAGAAATCACTTGCTACTACTATGACAGAGAAAGAGGTTGAAGATGTGAATCGGTGTATTCGTATCGTCTTGATTAGTATAATGATGGCAGTAATTTGGTTTACGATACAAGAGGTGATTCAAATTACGTTTAATTACCAAATTCATGACTTAGTAATAGGAGCTAGTTGTTTTACCATTGTGTATCTATTATATCCCGCATTAATGGGCAGTAAGACCTCGCCTTAAAAATCGGTATATGTGAGGAGAATAGGTGGGAGATCAACTGTCCGATTGGTTTAACTAATAATCATTGGAGATGAACAAACTCTCCAATGATTAAAGTTTCACTTTATGATAAACTCGAATTAAGGTAAGTTTTACAAGAAAAATGTAGGTATTTCATTTGAAATGTCGAATAGTACATACGATGTCGTAATAACAAATTTTCTATTGTTTACTGTGAAACAGAAGAAGGAGAGATAGTAGTTATGAAACGAGCTCTTATTAATATTGATTATACATATGATTTTGTAGCGGAAAAAGGTGCTTTAACTTGCGGAAAACCAGGTCAAGAAATTGAGAAGGAAATTGTACATATAACGACGCAATATATTGAAAATGGAGATTACGTTGTCTTTGCGATTGATAAACATGAAAAAAATGATGTATATCATCCAGAATCAAAATTATTCCCACCCCATAATATAGCTGGTACAAGTGGAAGAGATTTGTTTGGGGAATTACAAGATGTATACGAAACATATAAAAATGCTGAAAATGTATATTACATGGATAAAACACGATATAGTGCATTTGCAGGAACCGACTTAGAAATGAAGTTAAGAGAAAGAGGAATAGAAGAAGTTCATCTTGTAGGTGTTTGTACTGATATTTGTGTTCTTCACACAGCAGTAGACGCTTATAATAAAGGATTTAAAATTGTTGTTTATGAAAAGGCAGTTGCATCTTTTAATGCGCAAGGGCATGAATTTGCACTTGGACATTTTAAATCTTGTTTACATGCAGAAGTGAAATGAAAAAGAGGCCTTTAAAAAGGTCTCTTTTTTGCGTTTAAACTGAGACGACATTTTGTTCAATTAATTTTTTTATGAATGGGCTAATATTTTGTGGTAGCTCATTTAAATTAAAAAATTGTACATGTAATGATTCGACTCCATCAGCTTTTAGCAAGCCACCTGTAATATCTTTGCAAAGGTAAGCGATTGTTATAGGGTAAAATTCATCTCCGTTCGGTAATTTCACAAAACATTCTTTTCCAGAAAATACGCTTATTAATTGTAAGGTTCCTATTTCAATCCCTGTTTCTTCGAGCACTTCTCGTCTCCCAGCTTCTTCTGTTGATTCACCAAGTTCAACGAATCCACCAGGAACACCCCAAATACCATTTTGCCTTTGTTGAAGTAATATTTGTCCTTGTTCATTGAAAACAGCTACAGCAACTCCTGCTAGATTGAGTGGTCTTGATCCGACAACTTTTCTAAGTTCTTCAATATATCCCATTGTATGTAACCTCCGTAAGAAAAAATAAGAGCAAATAAACTATTCGTTATTATGTAAATATATTCCTCTTTATAAGGGGAGAGATGACATATAACTTATTTGTTTTATTTGGTAAAATATACATCAAAAAAGGTCAAACAAAATCTTTGACCTTTTTTGACCAAGTGTTATAATAAAGACAGAAAGAGATAATCTTTCATTCATAAACAATAAGGAGGAAAAAATATGCGTAATTTATTTCCAGAAATAACAAAACGTCAAAATGGTATTTTTGATTTTGGGCCTTCTTTATTAGAGGGGATGACAGATGCTTTCTTTAAACCGATGAACATGGATACTTTTAAAGTAGATATTCATGAACAATCTGATAAATATACAGTGAAAGCAGATTTACCAGGTTTTCAAAAAGAAAACATTCAAGTTAATTTTGAACAAGATATATTAACGATCCAAGCAACGAATCATAATGAAGTAGACGAAAAAAATGAGAATGGCACATATATTCGTAAAGAACGTTCTATAGGTTCTGTAACTCGACGCTTTAATTTTAAACAAGTTGAGGAAGAAAAGGTTAAAGCAAATTATAAAGATGGCGTACTGACAATTGAATTGCCAAAATTGAAAGAAGAAAAAAGTAGTAAGACAACAATTAATATTGAATAAAAGAGCTGATAAATTCAGCTCTTTTTTTACGTAGTTAATGAATAAATGAGTTGAAATCGTAATGAGATGAATAAAGTTTTAACGTATAAAAAAATTTCACGATTTGCTCCCCCTTAGGTTATTAAAAAGGGTATATTTAAAGGGAAAGGAAAAAGAACAGCTAGACATACTGTTTAAAGTGAATTAGTAATAGAGTCAAAATACATAGTAAGGGTAGCGGCATTTTAGATTAGGATAATAGATTTTTCTGGAACAAACTTAGGCGATTATGAATTTTTTAATTAGTAAGGAAGTGGTTAAATGAGCTTATTAACGTATACGGAAGAATTTTTTAATTATGTAAGGGAGTTTTTACTTTTAAGATTTTTACTATTTGCTTTAGTTTTAATCATTATTTCGTTTGTAATAAACCGTATTATTGATTGGTTTTTTAGGAAATCAAGCTTTTTTGATGAAGAGGTAGAGCAGACGATTCAAAGTGTAATTCGATCTATTTTTAGATATATCATTATCATCAGTCTTATCATATATTTAATTAGCCAATTTGTAGATATAAAAAGTATTATTGCAGGTGCAGGGATAGCTGGAGTTGTCATCGGTTTTGCAGCACAACAGATGCTAAAAGATGTTATATTAGGCTTTGCCAGATTAGCGGACAAAGAGTTTCGAGTTGGTGATTTTGTAACTTTTAACGGAACAAATTCAGGAACTATTGAAGAGATTAGTATTCGTTTTATGCAAATTCGTGAATGGTCAGGAAAACTACTTACCATCCCGCACGGAGAGATTAGAACGATACAAAATTTTAATAAAGGATGGATGCGTGTAATTGAACGCATCACGGTAAGTTATCAGGAAGATCCAACAAGAGTGAAGGAATTGTTAGAAGAAGTATGTGTTATATGCAATGAAAAATTGAATCAAACTCTTTATAGAGTAGAGGATGACGCTGTTGAACCATTTAAATACGTCGGTGTTACAGACTTAAATCCTAACTTGAAATATGTTGGCTATGAATTTTGTATTACAGGTTTAATAAAGCCAGAAGATTATTTTGAAACTTCTAGACAAGTAAGATTTGAATTAATGTCTATGTTCCATAAGAATCAAGTGCAAATGCCAGCAGCGAATATGGTTGTTACTACTGAAGGTTTACAGCATATCCATGGTGGACAATCTTTATCGGACAGCTAAAGTAGAATCGTTTGTTAACAAAAATTCTGATTCCAACATTGGATAGAATAACAATAATAAAATGATTGATATAAAGAAAGGGCTGAAGGGATTCGGTTCTTTTTTTATTTATAGAATTTAGAAATTTCTTAATGTTATAATTGTAGTTGGTGATGAGAATGAACTTTGAAGAAAAAGAGATGCATCGTTTAGAAGCATTAAAAGAAATTGCTGAATTATTAAATGAAGCAACAAACTTACAGGATATGTTAGAAAAAGTGTTGCATACATTGTTACAAGTAATGAATTTACAAACAGGGTGGATATTCTTTATTGATGAAAGTGGAAAGCATAGCATGCTTGTAGACGAAAATTTACCAGAGGCTCTTACGTGGCAAGAGAAGAAGCCGATGTGTGAAGGAAACTGTTGGTGTGTAGAACGTTTTGTGAATGGGAGATTAGAAAAAGCGACTAATATTATTGAATGTAAGCGAATAGAAGATGCAATTGAATGTAATTGGGGAGAGACAGAAGATGTTACACATCATGCGACAATTCCGCTTAGGTCTGGATCAGAAAAATTTGGTCTACTAAATGTGGCTGCGCCTCATAAGACTCATTTTTCAGAGGAAGAGTTAGCATTATTAGAATCAATTGCATTTCAAATTGGAACGACAATACAACGTATTCAGTTAGTTGAGAAAGAACGTAAATATGTAGTGGTAGCGGAAAGAAATCGACTTGCACGTGATTTACATGATTCAGTAAAACAATTGTTATTTTCTATTATGCTAACAGCGAAAGGTACTTTGAATATGACGCAAGATAGAGAATTGCAAGAGATGTTAAGTTATATTGGAGAATTATCACAAGAAGCATTACAAGAGATGACTCTATTAATTTGGCAATTAAGACCTGAAGGATTAGAGAAAGGGTTAGCAGAAGCAATTCAAAATTACGGGAAGTTATTAGGAGTTCAAGTGGAAGTTCGAATTGATGGGATGGTTTCAATTGGGGATGAAATAGAAGAAGTTTTATGGCGTATTAGCCAAGAGGCGCTACATAATTGTAAAAAGCATGCTTCGTGTGAAAAGGTACATGTTCTTTTGAAAATAGAAAATAACCAGTTACATTTTTACATAGAAGATAATGGAATAGGATTTATACAAGAGCAAGTAAGGGAGTCAGCACTTGGCCTGAAAAGTATGAAGGAACGTATTCAGTTAATGAAGGGGTCGTTTCAAATTATAACAGAGCTGAGAAAGGGTACAAAAATAGAAATTCAATTGCCGATTTGAAGGGGAGAATAAGATTGAAGATTAAATTGCTACTAGTTGAGGATCATCATATCGTTCGAAGAGGACTTGTATTCTTTTTGAAAACGAGAGAAGAATTTGAAATTATTGGGGAAGCAGAAAATGGCGAAGAGGCATTACATTTCGTGCAAAAAGAAAGACCGGATGTCGTGCTAATGGATGTATCGATGCCGAAAATGGATGGAATTGAGGCAACAAAACGTCTAAAGCAATACGATGAGACGATAAAGGTACTTATATTAAGTAGTTTTTCAGAGCAAGATTATGTTATACCAGCACTTGAAGCTGGAGCAGATGGTTATCAATTAAAAGAAGTACAACCTGAGCAACTTGTCGCTTCTATTATTGCAGTGCATCAAGGAAATGCAAATTTTCACCCGAAAGTAACACCTGCATTAATGGGGCGTACCGCAGTAAAGAAGGAAATAGAAAATCCTTTTTCAATGTTAACGAAAAGAGAGCAAGAGGTACTTCGCGAAATTGCGAAAGGAAGAAGCAACAAGGAGATTGCAGCAGAACTTCATATTACAGAACAAACTGTGAAAACACACGTTTCAAACGTTTTAGCTAAATTGGAAGTGGATGATCGTACGCAAGCCGCATTATACGCAGTGAAACATGGGGAGAATTATTCATAAGCATGAATAATTCTGTTATATCGTATGACAGAATACATAGGAGCAATTAAAATTTATAGTAATCCCTAATATAGGTTTTTCTTCTTTCAATAATTAGGTACAATAAAGTTAAACTAATCGGTTTTTACAGGATAAAGCTACGATAGAAGAGGAGGATATGCTATGCCTGGTACAAGGAGTGGGATTGGAAAGATTCAGGCTTCGTTAAATGGTTTATCACCGAAATTGCGAAGTATTGCCGAACATATTTTGAAACATCCACAAGATGTTGTACATAAATCTATTACAGAATTAGCTGAAGCTACGAGTAGTTCTGAAGCGACGATATTCCGCTTATGTAAACACCTTGGTTTGCAAGGTTTTCAAGATTTAAAGATTACATTAGCTCGTGAAATTGTACATACACCGATGCAAAATATTCATGAAGAGGTATCAGCAGAAGATAGTATGGTAACTGTTGCTAAAAAAGTTTTTCATTCGCATATTACAGGACTGCAAGATACTTTACATTTGCTAAATGAAACAGCACTTGAGCAGGCTGTACGAGCTTTGCAAGAAGCAAGTCGAATTGAGTTTTATGGAAATGGTGGCTCTGGTATTATTGCGATGGATGCGTATCATAAGTTTATGAGAACGGGTATTTCTTGTATCGCTCATACTGATTCGCATTTTCAAATTATGGGAGCAGGTTTACTCTCGGAAAATTCAGTTGTTATTGGCATTTCTCATTCTGGTAGCAATAAAGGATTACTTGAAGCGTTAGAAGTAGCGAAAGCAAGAGGGGCCAAAATTATTGCGATTACGAGCTATAAGAAATCAGCATTAAGTCAACTTGCTGATATAACGTTATATACATCAACACGTGAGACTGAATTCCGTACAGAAGCAAGTTCATCACGATTAGCACAGTTAAGCTTATTAGATACTTTGTATGTAGGGTTGTCGTTGCAGCGACAAGAAGAAACACTAAAAAATTTACAAAGTATACGTGAAACGATTTCGATGAAGCGAATATAAAAAAGCTCTTCAAATGAAGAGCTTTCAGATTGTAGACAAACTATTTTTGGAGAGTTCAAATGCTAAAAATAGTTTGTCTCGTATTTTATGGATAATTTATCTAATTGTATTTATATGTAGTGCTTTCTATATATAATTTACTATAAGTGAGGAAGGTGTCTTATGAAAATATCCGTTTATGTTGCAAGTGCATTTAGCAAGAATCATAAAGGCGGAAATAAAGCAGGAGTGGTATTTATTGAGAATACAAATACATTGACCACTACTCAAAAAATGGCAATAGCGAAACAACTGGGTTATGCGGAAACCGCATTTATATCAGAATCTGAAATTGCTGATTATAAATTTGAGTATTTTACTCCAAAAGAAGAAGTTGATTTATGTGGTCATGCCACAATTGGCTCTTTCGCGATACTGATGCATTTAAATAAACTTTTCAGGAATCGCTATACGATTGAAACGAACAGCGGTGTTCTTACTATTACTATAAAAGATGACATCATATTCATGGAACAAAATAAACCGATATTCTATGATGTTGTATCTCCAAACGAGTTCATCGACTGTTTTGATAGTAAAGATATAGAAAATAAATACCCAATTCAAATTGTCTCCACGGGCTTAAAAGATATTTTAATTCCTATAAAAAGCGAAACACAATTACATGCACTGCAACCTAATTTTGAAAAAATTAAAGAAATCAGCAAGTATTATAATGTTGTCGGGATGCATCTATATACTTTTAATGACAATCGAATTATATGCAGAAATTTTGCTCCGCTATACGACATTAATGAAGAAGCAGCGACTGGAACTTCGAACGGTGCATTAGCTTGCTACCTTTATGAACAGGACTACTTGAAAAAAGAAGTCTATGTATTTGAACAAGGTTATTCTTTACACTCGCCTTCTGAAATATTAGTTAAATTAGCAACCAATAGCAAAAATAAAATAGAAAAAGTTTATGTTGGTGGCAAAGGATATTACTGTGAAACTAAGTGTTTAAATGTAGAAAATATTGAGTAAAGAGCTTTTTTTTATCGTTGAGAAGTTTGTTAATTTATTTTTTTTCTTTTAGAAATGTATGACTTACTTATAGTCAGTGATAAACTCTCATTTTTAAAAATTAAAAATAAAGACCGATTTGTGTAATAATTCAAATATTGTTCATAATTTCACAATTTGTTTATGAAGTGTCATGTTATGATGAACATGTAATGATGATTGAACACTTAAATTTGGTACAATAACTAGCCAAAGTAGTGAGGAAAGTAGTTGTGAGATAAACTCATTAAAACGCTAAAACACTAAAGGGGAGATCACATATGAAAGCAGTAGTGGTTAATAAAAACAGCAAAGCAAACATCGAAGTGATTGAAAAAGAATTACGTCCGTTACGCTCAGGCGAAGCGTTAGTAGATGTAGAGTATTGTGGAGTTTGCCACACTGATTTACACGTTGCGAATCATGATTTTGGTAACACTGATGGCCGTATTCTTGGTCATGAGGGTGTAGGTATTGTTACGAAAATAGCTGATGATGTAAATTCGCTAAAGATAGGTGACCGTGTAAGTATTGCATGGATGTTCCAATCTTGTGGACGTTGTGAATATTGCGTAACTGGTAGAGAAACATTTTGCCGTGAAGTTAAAAACGCAGGTTATTCAGTAGATGGTGGTATGGCTGAACAATGTATCGTTACAGCTGATTATGCGGTAAAAGTACCAGAAGGATTAGATCCTGCTCAAGCATCATCAATTACATGTGCTGGTGTAACTACATATAAAGCTATTAAAGTATCAGATATTAAACCTGGTCAACCTATTGTAATCTATGGCTGCGGTGGATTAGGTAACTTAGCTATCCAATATGCTAAAAATGTATTTGGTGCAAAGGTAATCGCAGTAGACATTAATGACGACAAATTAGCCTTAGCGAAAGAAGTTGGTGCTGATATGACTATCAATCCAATTTCTCAAGGTCCTGCTGATAAAATTGTTCAAGAGGAGCTTGGTGGCGCTTATGCTGCGGTAGTAACAGCAGTCTCTAAAGTAGCCTTTAACTCAGCAGTTGATGCAGTACGTGCTTGCGGTAAAGTAGTTGCAGTAGGGCTACCAGTAGAAACAATGGACTTAAACATCCCGCGACTTGTACTGGATGGAATTGAAGTAGTTGGTTCTCTAGTTGGTACTCGTAAAGATTTGGAAGAGGCGTTTATGTTTGGGGCAGAAGGAAAAGTAGTGCCGGTTGTTCAGACTTGTTCGCTAGATAAAGTACAAAATGTATTCGAAGAAATGGAACAAGGTAGAATTCAAGGGCGTATGGTAATTAATTTTAAAAAACATAATTGTGATTGCAAATAATTCACTTTAAATATAAAAAGCATGAGTCTAGCAAAGGACATGTAAAAAAGTTAGACAGCATAAGAAGATGATCCCTGTATTTAATAGGGATCATCTTCTTTATTTTCTACTAATATCGATGCCAATTAATACTTGATTAATGAGAAATGATTAAAGGTTTACTTTATTTGCAAACGAAAAGGAATCTTTATGTTTAACAAATTTTTTATGATTTGGAACGTTTTGAATTGCTACAATTTGCGAATCTCTTGCTTTCAGTGCATCTTGAATCCCGATGGTCATAAGCTTAATAAATAGAATCGTAATAAAGAATGAAGCGAGAGTATAAAAAATAATCCACCATGAAAGATTCATTTCATTACGATTTAATCCAATAAGACCTGCCCAATCATTAGATAGAGAAACAGGTTTGAGCACTCCGTCATAGAGTTCACGCATTTGTATGCCGCCAATTACAATGTTAAGCAACGCTAAATGGATAACGAGTATGAGTGTTTGGACGATATGTTCCATAAATAATACAAATAAGCGGTCAAGTAATAAGACTCGTAAGTGTTTTTTAATAATATGAAAACGACTAGCCCCCAGTAATTGTGAACTTAAGATGTAATCTTGTTTCATAAATTCATCAACCTCTGAGGATATGTATAAAGAAAGTGTAGGCAGAGCGACGAAAATAAGTACGAGTACTTGATAAAACGTAAATGAAATATTTGGATCTACCCCATCAGCATTTGATGTGATTATAATATTAACGGGCGTGATGAGTATGAATGCGATAAATAGAGTTGGAATATAATAAAAAACTTCTGAGCATGACTGGAAAAATCTCTTGAGTTTTGGAGCATATAAACTTAAGAGGATTCCTATACATGTTCCGCATAAAATTCGAAAGAAGCTAATTGCTACGGCTAATAAAATAGTGAATTTTGCTCCTTCTACAATTTGTAAGAAAACAGACTCTCCAAAACGATCAGATCCAAAAGGTGGAATTAACGATGGCGGAAAGGGGGCCTTTCCAAGTAATTCGTTATTGTCATTGTAAAGTAACTGAGGAGGTTTTGGGATGTTATCTTTAAAGAACCAACTATAAATAAAACTAGCTGAAATAAGTATGAATAGATAAGTAAAGCCGATTAAAAAGCGTTTTGATTTCCAAATAGATTTCATAATGATACTCCTTTCAATTGCTTTTTCCATCTATTCATCATGAATGAGACTATTTGGAAAATGGCATAAAACGGTAAAATAATCATAACAAGTATGATAAATGCAGCGGGAGGTGAAACAAACGCCTTATTAAATAGAAATTGAATAATGCCTTCCATATTAAAAACAAATTCTAAAATGAATAAATTAGAAAGTAAGAAAACAAAAATCGTTTTTAAATGGTGAAAGAAGTGGATAGATATATTTTTGAATAAATGAATGCAGAGTATATAACTTGATGAAAGGCCTTTTCCATATGCAACCTCTACGTAATGTTTTCCTTCTTCTTCTTTTATGTATAACACCATCATCCGAAACATTTGTAATGTAGGTAAGACAGCTAATGATAAAATAGGGAGTAAATAAGCTCGATTTTCATTAAAAGAAATAATAGTGACAGGAGATTCCCCGAATTTTTGAAGTACCCATATGAAGAATATTTGCAAACAAATCATCATCATCATATCAGGGACAGCTTCTAATATGAACACAATTCGGTTTATCCATTTTTTTATATAATCTTTCGCTAAAAAATAAAAAAATGCCATGCTAGATGATAGAAAGAGAGCAAGAAAAAAGGTTAAAAATAATATAGTAAATGAATATAGGTAAGGTTCTAAAACAGTTGGAAATAATGGTGTTTTTTTGAAATGGCCAAACTTCGGGTCTGATCCTATAATCACTAATGATTCAGGGGAGAAGACCTGTTTTAACATGGTAACGATCTGATTAAAAAAATAAATTGGTTGAAAGGTAAACCCTTGTTGAGTGATAAATAAATAAGGTAAATTTAATAATAGTAAGAGTGATAAAAGAATTGATGAAAGCTTAATTGTGAATTGAGATATTTTATTTAACATTAAATCCCTCCGACATCTTTTTACAACATTATACAATAAATTCCGTATTATTGTTTTATTTTTCTGAAAAATAAAAATATTATTAGAGTTTATTGTATGTAAGATATATTTACAAGGTAAAAAAGTAATAATAGGGGCTGTGCTCTATGTTTATCAAGACAAAAGGACTAGTGAGCTTAAAACAATAAACAAGAGAAAAATGCACAGAATTCTCATTCTGCGGGTAGTTACTTTTCTTGGCTTGATGGTGATGTTACGTGACCGCTAAAAATGAATATTACTTTTCAACTCTTTTTTCATGCAAATAAGTAGAACGTATGGAGGACACTATGTATGTGTTGTTAATGAGAGGAAAGAGTGTATTGCGTAACGAATATAACGTAATTTTACCGCACGGAAAAGCTAAATTTAGTATATAAGTGAAATGGAATGAGGGTATTTATTTTTCGACATGAAAAAAATTTTCTTTTTATAACTTGATAAATGAAAAAATATTTTATATACTAATTCATGTAAACGGTTTACTAAATCGTATTTTGCTAGAAATGAAGGGAAGATTCGCATGGAAACAAGGGGGAGAGTAATCGGGATTGATATCGGTACCACAAGTACGAAAACGGTTGTGTTCACAGAAAAAGGAAAAGTCATTGCATCACATGCAATCGATTACCCAATTATTCAACCGAACGTAGGGTGGGCGGAGCAAGATCCTGATGTAATATGTGCCGCTGTATACAAAAGTGTAAGCGTTGCCATTGAAAAGGGTAATGTATTACCAGAAGATATTTCTTCAATCGGTATTAGTACAGCTATGCACGCATTAATTGCAGTAGATGAAAATGGTGCGCCATTAACGCGTTCTATCATTTGGGCAGATAATCGAAGTACGAAGCAATCAGAAAAATTATTACAACAAATGAATGGGCATGAAATTTATAGACGTACAGGTACACCGATTCATCCTATGTCACCGCTTTCTAAATTGTTATGGATGAAAGAAGAGGAACCAGAGTTATATACAAGTGCTTATAAATTCATTTCCATTAAAGAGTATGTGATTTACCAATTATTTTCACGCTACGTAGTTGATTATTCGATTGCTTCTGCTACGGGGTTATTTAATTTAGAAACATTAAACTGGGATGAAGATGTTTTAACTATGTTACGTATGTCACCAGAAAAATTATCAACTCCTGTACCAACTACATATATTTTATCAGGTATGAAGCCAGAATTAGCACAGAAGATGGGGATAAGTGCAGAAACACCAATTGTCATCGGAGCAAGTGATGGGGTTCTTGCAAATGTAGGAGTTGGTGCGATATCACCGGGTGCGGCTGCAATTACGATTGGAACGAGTGGTGCGGTTCGAACAATCTCATCAAATATAAATACAGATGAGAAAGGGAGAACGTTTTGTTACGCATTAACAGATGAGCACTGGGTAATCGGTGGTCCAACGAATAACGGCGGAATATTACTGAGATGGTTACGTGATGAATTTGGTAGTCCAGAGCAAGAGGTAGCAAGAAAGCTCGGAATTGATCCATATGATTTATTAATTAAATATGCAGAAAGCGTACCAGCTGGAGCGGATGGGCTATTGTTCTTACCTTTCTTATCTGGAGAGCGCGCACCTTACTGGAATGCAAATGCTCGTGGTACATTCTTTGGAATCAATCTTCAACATAAGCGAGAACATTTTATACGTGCAGTGATGGAAGGCGTTTGTATGAGTGTATATTCAGTTGCACTTGCAATTAGAGATTGTACAGGGCCACTTACTGAAATACGAGTTTCAGGAGGGTTTGCGAAATCTGCATTTTGGAGACAAATGTTGTCCGATATGATGGGGAAAGAATTGTTTGTACCTGAAAGTCATGAAGCATCTGCGCTTGGGGCAGCGGCAGTTGCTTTATATGCTGTAGGAAAAATTGATTCTCTTGAAGAGGTAAAGGATTGGATTGATATTGTCCATCATCATGTACCGAATAAAGAAAATACGGCTATATATTTAGAAATGTTTTATATGTATGAACGACTTTACAATCGTTTGAAAGAAGAATTTGATTGTATAGCTGCTTTCCAACGTAAACAATAGGGGGATTGGGAGAAATGGTAGTTGGGATCGTACTAGCGGCAGTTGTCATACTACTTTTACTTATTACGGTAGTAAAATGGCATCCATTTGTCGCATTAATTTTAACAGCAATTGGTGTAGGATTGGCAATGGGAATGCCTTTAATTGGAACTTCACCAAAAGATCCAGGGATTATTGATTCTATTAAACTAGGGCTTGGTAATACGTTAGGCTTTTTAGCAATAGTTTTAGCGCTAGGAACGATGCTTGGAAAAATGATGGCCGAATCTGGCGGTGCTGAACGTATCGCTAACACATTAATTGATCGTTTTGGGAAGAAACGAGTTCACTGGGCGATGATGTTCGTTGCATTTTTAGTAGGGATTCCGGTATTTTTCCAAGTTGGATTTGTCCTATTAATTCCGTTAGTATTTACAATTGCGTTAGAAACTGGGGTATCACTTATTACAATCGGTATTCCGCTAGTAGCAGGACTGTCAGTCGTACACGGACTTGTTCCACCGCATCCAGCGGCAATGGCGGCAGTTGGTATTTTTAAAGCAGATGTAGGGAAGACAATTTTATATGCGTTAATTGTCGGACTTCCAACTGCAATTATTTCAGGTCCACTTTACGGGAAATGGATTGGTGCTCGTATACATAAGGAAGTACCATTAGATATAGCGGAGCAATTTATTGAAAGAGATAAGAAGAAAGAACTTCCTAGCTTCGGAAATACATTGTTTACTATTTTACTTCCAGTATTTCTTATGCTTGGTGCATCCATTGCTGAAGTAGCGTTACATAAAACGAGTCAACTTGCACAGGTGTTACACTTTATTGGAGATCCAATAGTCGCTTTATTAATTGCAACGATTTATTCTTTCTTTAGCCTTGGTTATGCAAAAGGATTTTCTAAAGATAAAGTATTACAATTTACAAATGATTGCCTTGGGCCGATTGCAAACATACTGTTAGTAATTGGTGCTGGTGGTGCATTTAATAAGGTGTTATTAGATTCTGGAATTGGTACTACAATTGCTGAAATGGCGAAAGAATCACATATTTCACCAATATTACTTGGATGGGGAATTGCTGCACTTATCCGAGTTGCGACAGGATCGGCAACTGTTTCTATGATGACAGCAGCTGGAATTGTAGCACCGATTGCAGCAAGTACACCTGGTGTAAATGTTGAACTACTAGCACTTGCAACAGGCGCAGGTTCATTAATTTTATCACACGTGAATGATTCGGGATTTTGGATGATTAAAGAATATTTCGGAATGACTGTGAAAGAAACATTATTAACATGGACCGCAATGGAGACGATACTATCAGTTGTAGCACTTGGATTAATTTCGATATTAAATATATTTGTATAGAATGGGAGATTGATTAATATGAAACTAGGTTTAATTGGATTAGGAAAAATGGGATTCCCATTAGCTGAACACTTACATGAAGACAAGCATGAAGTAGTTGTATACGATGTAAATAAAGAGCTTGTAGAAAAGGCAGGGAAACTAGGAATTACTGCACGTCATACATTAAAAGAAATGATCGCTGAATTAGAAGCTCCTCGTACGATCTGGGTAATGGTGCCTGCAGGAGAAGTTGTAGAGTCAGTATTAAAAGATGTGTATCCGTTATTAGATGAAGGTGATATCGTTATTGAAGGTGGAAATTCATTCTATAAAGATACGTTACGCCGTGCTGAAGAAGCAAAAAGCTTCGGATTACATTATGTAGATATCGGTACATCTGGCGGTGTAGAAGGAGCTAGATACGGTGCTTGTTTAATGGTTGGTGGAGAAAAAGAAATTTATGACCAATTAGAACCTTTATTTAAAGATTTAGCAGTAGAAAATGGCTATTCTTATGCTGGCCGCGTTGGTAGTGGTCATTTCTTAAAAATGGTTCATAACGGTATTGAGTACGGCATGATGCAAGCAATTGCTGAAGGATTTGAAGTACTAGATAAGAGTGACTTTGATTTCAATTATGAAGATGTTGCAAAAGTATGGGCGAACGGATCAGTAATCCGCGGTTGGTTAATGGACTTAACTGAAAAAGCATTTGCAGATGATCCTAAACTTGATGGCATTAAAGGTGTAATGAACTCATCAGGAGAAGGAAAATGGACTGTTGAAACTGCACTTGAACTTCAAGCTGCAGCACCAGTAATCGCGATGTCATTATTTATGCGCTATCGTTCTCAGGAAGATGATACATTCCATGGAAAAGTAGTTTCAGCACTACGTAATCAGTTCGGTGGACATGAAGTTGTGAAAAAATAAGGATGTTTTTGAAAAGAAACTTGTGCATAAGCGCAAGTTTCTTTTTTATAGTTTAAGAAATTACTAATTTAAAAATACCAATCAATCATCGTTTTTTTGTCACAAAGGACAGCTTCAACGTTCATTGATTGAACAATATATTCTATATTTTCTTCTTTAGCTAATAATAAGGTTGTAAAGGAATCATATATACTCATAAACGCATACTCGTTGTCTTCGTCAGTAATAATTAACTCATTATTGCTAATGTCCCAAATATCTAATGGAGTAGTATTATTTACCTCTAATAATCCGTTTGTATCAAAAATTGGTTCAGAGAAATATAGATTTTTTGCACCTTTAGAACCGAGGAGTTTAAATAATTTATGTAATAAAAATATAGACGTATAATCTTCTGTTGGATAATAAAGATCTTTTTTTAAGTTTGAATGTAGCTTTTCAGTTAAGTCCTCTCTTTTATATTCTTCTGTAAAGACACTAATGGAAGTCAACATGGCCATTGCTAGGTCCGCGTATGAATGTAATCCACTATAAGACATTATTTCCTTCCAAGAAACGGATTTCCCATTATGAATGATTTCTTCAGCGCTAGGATAGATGTGCTCATATGGTCTTTTTCTCACAGACTTTTCCCATCCTAAAGGCATTTGGACAAAAGGATGTAGCAATATAGCTGCAGATTTAAAATTGCTTGGTAGTTGTTCTAAAATTGGTGATTTGTCATCTAGCCAAATGTAATCCAACAAAATATAACCTCCTCTTAGACTTTGAAATGTACGGATTCCCGTATTATGTTTTTTGTATTGATTGTATCAAATATAAAGCGCTGCATGGAATATGTCCCAACATAAAAGTAAGAATAAATAAAATGAAGTTTTCATAAATAGTAAAAGGGTGCTTATGTCATCAGTATAGCTAAGAAATGTTGTTACATATGAGAAGAGCGTGTTAATAAAATATGAGGTGGTTAAATGGGAAATGAGCAAGTGAAGTCTGTAAAGGAAGAAAAAAAGTTATGTCTTTGTATGATCGTCAAAAATGAGTCTAGAATTATGGAAAGATGTTTAAATGCAACAAAATCAATTGTAGATTTTGTTTCTATTTGCGATACTGGATCGATGGATAATACGCCTGAAATTATTGAAAATTGGTGTAAGGAAAATGAGATACCTGGGACGGTTCATCATGAGCCGTTTAAAAACTTTGGTTATAACAGAAGCTTAGCTGTTTCGTTAGCGCAAAAAACATACCCAGAAGCAGATTATTTATTAATATTAGATGCGGATATGATTTTAGAGGTTGATCCGAATTTCGATAAAACGAGCTTAACGGAAGATCATTATCTTACATTGCAATATGATGTTCATATTAAATATTGGCTTACACGTCTTTTAAAAGCTTCTTTACCATGGAAATCTGTCGGTGTTACTCATGAGTATTGGGATATAGATCGTTCAAAAGTTGGAGCGAATTACAATACGAGGGTAGCTCGGTTAGAGACTCTTGTCGTGAATGATCCCGGAGATGGCGGGAGCAAAGCTGATAAATTTGAAAGAGATGAGAGGTTGTTGTTACAAGGAATAAACGACCCAGAAACAACGCCAGATTTGCATATAAGATATTTATTTTATTTAGCGCAGACTTATTTTCATTTAAGTCAATTTGAGGATTCGATTAAATGGTATAAAAAACGAGTGGAAGCAGGGGGATGGGTTGAAGAGGTATTCTATTCGTTATTGCGAATAGGATTTTGTTATGAGCAGTTAGCAAATCGTTCAGCAAATAAACAAAATGACGTGACAGATGCAGATGAAAAAGAAAATGTTAAAGGGCAAGAAGAGCAATATTTAGCATTAGCTGTTTTTTATTTTCAAAAAGCGTGGGAATATAGACCAACCCGGGCTGAACCATTATACCAACTTGCAAGGTTGTATCGATTACGATCTCAAAACAATATTGCTTTGATGTATGCTCTGCAAGGGAAGGAAATTCCTTTTCCAAAGGATGATCTTCTATTTGTAGATTATCATGTGTATGATTACTTATTTGACTATGAAATTTCTATTAGTGCTTTCTATATACCTCATAAAAAACATTTAGGGGCGGTGTCGCAAAAGTATTTGGAATCAATAAAAGAAAAGATTCCATTTCATATAGCAAATATAGTAGAGAATAATGCGAAATTTTATTAAATACATTTTTGGTTAAAGGAGTAGTGGAGTAATCATGGAATTAATGCGATGGGCGATTGAACTAGGAGAATCGGTGCATGGAAATACGTACGAAGAATTGATGCCACTACTAGACTATTATTATGATCGTGATCACTTAAAAGCGTATTGTATCGCAAATCTTCTTTTAAACATGGATGTATTAGATGAACATCGGGAAAGAATCGAATTAAGAAGATGCATCGCAGCTTATTATGCTGGGTTATATAAAGTAGCAAGAAAACATGCAAATGAGTTGGTACTTAAACATCCGGATGTAGATTTATATAAAAATAATTTAAGATTAATGGAAGTTTATTTGAATAAAGAATATGATTATTGTCTTTTTATATGCCCAAAGACATATGGTAGTTTTATAGATGTTGCGCGAGCTTTAAAGTGGCGGTTGGAGCAGGAGGGAAATACAGTAATTATATCAGAAACAATACTGGAAAATGTAAAGAATACAGTTGTTTTTGGAGCGCATACATACGCATATAACCCGAATCTTCTTCCGAAAGATGCAATTATTTATAATTTAGAACAGCTATACGAAGGAAGTCCATATGCGCACCCCCTTTATTTAATATTATTAAAAGATAGAGTGATTTGGGATTATAGTAAACAAAATATAGAATGGCTTAAACAAAAAGGGGTAGGAAAAGAAATAAAACATGTAGAAATGAACTATGCTCCAACTTTGGAAATAAAAAAAGATGCATTTGAAGATGAGATTACTGAAGATATTGATATTCTGTTTATAGGTGCTCTTAATCCGAGGCGGCAAGCTATTTTTGACCACCTAAAAGCGATTGCTCCGAATTTAAATATAGTTTTTAAAAATAATGCGTGGGGAATTGTTAGAAATGAATTGATTGCTAGGTCTAAAATTATATTAAATATTCATTTTTATTTATCAGGAATTCTTGAAACACCTCGCGTGTCTTATGCAGTCGCAAATAAGAAATTTATTATTTCGGAAAATAGTAATCCAGAGGATGAGGTAGAGTGGCCGGGAATTGTATTTACTCCGTACGAAAAAATAATTGAAAACGTAATGAAATATATAGAATTACCAGAAGAACGGAAAAGATTAGCGGAAAAAGCATATAATCATTTTGAAGCAAATGAAAGTTTAGGTACATTGAGCATGAGAGATGATACAAAGTAATTGTACGAAACTCATACGAAAGTATGAGTTCTTTTTTGTTTATCATACTATTTTATGAAACAAGTTAACTCTTTATATTGTGTTTTGTATAGAAATTTCTGATAATATATAAGTAGAACTTGAAAACAAAGGGGAGAAATAATCATGAAACTAGTCGTTATTAACGGTACACCAAGAAAATTTGGTAGAACTCGTGTGGTGGCAAAATATATTGCGGATCAATTTGAAGGGGAATTATATGATTTAGCAATGGAGGAGTTACCTTTATACAATGGAGAAGAGTCACAACGTGATTTAGAGGCAGTAAAAAAATTGAAAACGTTAGTGAAAGCTGCGGATGGGGTTGTATTATGTACACCAGAATATCATAATGCGATGAGCGGTGCGCTGAAAAACTCTTTAGATTACTTAAGTAGTAGTGAATTTATTCATAAACCAGTTGCGTTGTTAGCGGTTGCTGGTGGCGGTAAAGGTGGAATAAATGCATTAAACAGCATGCGAACGGTCGCTAGAGGTGTTTATGCAAATGCCATTCCAAAACAAGTTGTGCTTGATGGATTACATGTGCAAGATGGTGAACTTGGGGAAGATGCCAAACCATTAATTCATGATGTAGTTAAAGAATTAAAAGCATATATGAGCGTATATAAAGAGGTGAAAAAGCAACTAGGAGTGGAGTGATATGTCCTCACTTTATCATGATTCTCGCTTGTATTACATTCTAGGGGCCAATAGTCTATCTGCTATTGGTTCCGGAATTGTTATGATAACGATTCCGTGGCTGTTAATTAAAGAGAGTGGAGGAGAGACAACGTTTGGTTATGTTTCTATCATTGCAACCCTCATTATGTTTTTATTAACACCATTCATTGGGCAAAGTATTGATCGTTTTTCAAGAAAATCTTTATTGCTATGTAACGAAGGAATCGGAATTGCCGTAATTGGAATAATGGTTATATGGGGATTTGCGGGGCAACCTTATCATTCTATTCACTATATTCTTATTTATATAGCCGGATCATTCTACTATTTATTATTTTATCCTACAATATTTGCGTTCAACCAAGAGATATTTCAAGCGGAACATTATAAAAGTTTAAGTGGAACGATGGAAATACAAGGACAGTTAACACAAGTTATTTCTGGAGCGGCCGCGAGCTTCTTAATTGAAATTGTATCTTTGAAGTGGATTTTGTTAGTAGACATGTTAACTTTTGCTGGAGCATTTTTTCTTTTCTTATGTATACCGTACGTAAAGAAAAAAGAAGTGAAAAGAAAAATAACATTTAAGAAGCAATTGTTTGAAGGAATTCACTTTATGAAAAAACGTCCTAAGCTCTTTTGGTTCTTACTGGCCACTTATATGCCGTTTATAGGTGTCATGATGGCAAATTATTTAATACCCGTGTATATTTCGGATATACTCAAAGCCAATGCCTCTGTATACGCAATAGAGGGCACGATGTACGGTGTCGGAGCGGTTGTTGCAGGAATCTGTATTCCACTCATAATGAAATATGTCAAAACAGAAGTTTCAATCGTTATGACGATGTTCATTTATGTAATTTCAATTACCGCAATGAGTATTGAACCTTCCGTAATTTTCTTATATGGACTTGCAATTTTTCATGCAGTTGGAAATGCGGGTACAAGAGTGGCGAGAAATGTATTGATGATGGAGGAAATTCCAAACGAAGTAATGGGAAGAGTGGATAGCTTATTTCGATTAATTGGTACAGGAATACGAATTTTATTATTAATGTTGTTTACAGCGGGTGTATCTAAAGTCGGAGTCATGCTGCCGTTTTACGTATTAAGCTGCATATTGATCTTCTCATTAGGAATCGCTATTTATTATGTACTATCACAACGTAAAGTAGCGGCGAATGTTTCTAATAAATCAATCGTTTGAAAAAACACTTCTGCCTCCCTTTCTTTTTCTATATAATCAAAAGAAAGGGAGTGAATACTTATTTATGAACAAATGGATCTTTCTTATAATTTTATTATTACCGCCACTATACATCATTTATATGACGTTTCGAATGAACAAAGTTGCTCGTGAAAAATTGAGCTATCACTCTCCGTACGTTCTTATACTGGGTGCAAAGTTATTTGGAGATAGACCGTCTTTATCTCTTCAAAATCGTTTGGATGTAGCGTTGGAGTATTTATTTTCCCATCCTGAAGCGAAAGTAATTGTTTCAGGTGGTCAAGGAGAAGATGAAGATATACCGGAAGCTCATAGCATGAGAAATTATTTAATGGTACACGGTATAGATGAGAGTCGTATTTTAATAGAAGATCAATCTACAAATACGTATGAAAACTTAAAATTTAGTATGGATTTATATAATGTGAAACATGCGGTAGTTGTAAGTAATACATATCATTTATATCGAACGAAAATAATTGCAAAGCGTTTAGGCATGAAGATGGAGGCACTAGCTGCTGAAACACCAATGCGTTCTAAGAGAAAAATGTATGTTCGCGAATATGCTGCTATTATGAAAACAATATTGTTCGACCGTTAGAGCTCAAATGCGAGCTCTTTTTTAATTTAAAAGCGTATCATTTGAAATGAATGCCATATTCCATCAAAATAAAGGAAACAACAATAAAGGAGTTGTGTTTGTGATTCAATTTAATCATGTGTCAAAATCGTATGAAGATGGCACGAAAGCAGTGGATTCATTGCATTTAGAAATTAAAAAGGGAGAATTTTTCGTTCTCATCGGTCCGAGTGGTTGCGGGAAAACAACGACAATGAAGATGATTAATCGTTTAATCGAAACGACTGAAGGATCGATTTTAATCGATGGAAAAGATATTCAACAATATAATATAAACGAATTACGTTGGGATATAGGATACGTGTTGCAGCAAATCGCTTTGTTTCCTCATATGACAATCGCTGAAAATATTGCAGTTGTTCCTGAAATGAGGCAATGGAGCAAAAAGGAAATAAAAGCACGCGTCGATGACTTGTTACATATGGTTGGATTAGATCCGGATATATATCGAGATCGTATGCCTGATGAATTGTCAGGAGGACAAAAACAACGTGTCGGTGTCGTGCGAGCATTAGCTGCAAACCCGAAAATCGTTCTTATGGATGAACCATTTAGTGCGTTAGATCCATTAAGTAGGGAACAGCTTCAGAAGGATATTGTACAGTTGCAAAAAAAGATTCAAAAAACAATCGTGTTCGTAACACATGATATGCAAGAAGCATTATCACTTGGAGATCGCATTTGTATTATGAAAGAAGGAAAAGTTGTTCAACTAGATACACCAGAAGGAATTATACATAATCCGAAAAATGAATTTGTAGAGGAGTTCATTGGAAATCGTGGACGAACTTGGTATGAGGAGAAAAGTGTAGCAGATGTATTGCCGCTTGATCAAAGTGTGCAATTAGAAGGGCAGGCACTATCATTACATTCTTCTTTACAAGAAGCGTTAGTTCGTGTGCGTGATGATGAGGTCGTTCCAGTTGAAGAAAACGGTCAATATATTGGAGCGTTAACAAGTCGTCATATTGTCAATTATATTGTTGAACAAATGAAGGAAAGAGGCTAAACAGTGACTAATTTTATACAAACGTTCCAAGAACGAAAAATAGAATTACTAACTGCATTAAGTGAGCATTTACAAATATCGCTTATTTCATTATTTTTTGCAGTAATTATAGCGGTGCCACTTGGCATTTTATTAACAAGAAAAGAACGAATGGCTGAATTTATAATAGGAACTTCTGCAGTAATGCAGACAGTGCCATCACTTGCATTACTCGGACTATTAATTCCGTTAGTAGGAATCGGAAAACTTCCAGCGATTATTGCATTAGTTGTGTATGCACTATTACCTATTTTACGAAATACATATACAGGAATAAGGGAATTAGATGAATCACTAATAGAAGCCGCGAGAGCTATGGGGATGAATAGTTGGAGAAGGCTGTGGAAGGTAGAGCTTCCTCTTGCATTGCCTATCATTATGGCCGGTATTCGTACAGCGATGGTATTAATTGTTGGAACGGCTACATTAGCAGCTCTCATTGGTGCTGGTGGGCTCGGTAAGCTTATATTATTAGGCATAGATCGAAATGATCATGCACTTATCATTTTAGGGGCCGTACCAGCCGCGTTACTCGCTTTATTCTTTGATATAGTACTTCGCATACTTGAACGACCGAAACGCTCTTCTAAGCGTGTTATATTGACGATATGTATAGTTGTAGTAATGATTGCTTCTCCATTTCTTTGGAGTACAGAAAAGAAAGATATTGTTATTGCGGGCAAACTTGGATCAGAACCTGAAATTTTAATTCAAATGTATAAGCAGCTTATTGAACAAGATACCGATTTAAACGTACAATTAAAACCAGGTCTTGGAAAAACAGCATTTGTATTTGAAGCGTTGAAGTCCGGGGAAGTAGATATATACCCAGAATTTTCAGGAACAGCTTTATCTACTTTCGTGAAAGAAGAACCAAAGAGCACAAATCGTGATGAAGTATATGATCAGGCTCGCATTGGAATGGAAAAGAAATATAATATGGTTATGTTGAAGCCAATGGAGTATAACAATACATATGCACTAGCCATGCCGAAAAAAATAGCAGATCAAAAGAATATAAATACAATTTCTGATTTAGGGAATGTTGCGCAGGAAGCCAAAGTAGGGTTTACATTGGAATTTGCTGATCGTGAAGATGGTTATAAAGGAATCCAAAAATTATATAACTATAAGTTCTCGAATGTTAAAACGATGGAGCCGAAGCTGCGTTATAGCGCAATTCAATCTGGAGATGTTAACGTAATTGATGCATATTCAACAGATAGTGAATTGGAGCAATACGGACTGAAAGTGTTAAAAGATGATAAAGGGTTATTCCCACCTTATCAAGGAGCGCCATTATTAAGAAAAGAAACGTTACAGAAATATCCTGAACTTGAAAAGGTATTAAATAAATTATCTGGAAAGATTACAGATGAAGAAATGCGAAAAATGAATTATGAAGTTAACGTAAATGGTAAAAGTAGTGAAGAAGTCGCAAAACAATTTTTAGAAAAAGAGAATTTACTTCGTTAAATTTACAAGAAATATACAAATTTATATGTTTGAAATGACCGTTCATTACAAAATGAGCGGTTTTTTTGTGCATACTTATACATTTTTTCAAAAAAGTATTCCATTTTTGTTCATTTTCTTTTAGAATAAGTAATGTTTTCCTGAAAAAATATAAGAGAAACGTCTATTAGAGAAAAAGGTGACTTTAATAGTTGAACGAACATAACACCTAGAATGACAGATGGGGTGGTACAAATAGAAAAGAAGTTAGGATTTTTTCCGTTAATCGCATTAGTAGTTGGAACAATGGTTGGTGGCGGTGTTTTTAGTTTACCGCATGATTTAGCAGTAGGAGCAAACAGTGGTGCAATAATAATTGGCTGGTGTATTACAGCGATGGGAATGATTCCACTTGCGCTCGTATATCAAACGTTAGCAAGACAAAAACCGGAACTTGAAGGTGGAATTTATAGTTATGCACGTGCTGGTTTCGGTGAATATATTGGATTTAATAGTGCTTGGGGATATTGGCTAGCAGGAATCTTAGGTAATGTCGCAACAATTATGTTACTGTTTAGTACATTAGGTTATTTCTTTCCAATTTTCAAAGGAGGAAATAATGTTGCATCTATCGTTGGGGCATCACTTTTATTATGGACACTTCATTTTCTAATTTTATTTGGAATCCGTGAAGCTTCTATTATGAATGTTATCGCAACAATAGGGAAGTTAGTTCCAATCGTTTTATTTATTGTTGTAATGGTAACAGCCTTTCGCTGGGACACATTTACACATGATTTTTGGGGAGAAGGAACCTTCTCACTTTCCGCTATACTTGGTCAAGTGAAAAATACAATGCTTGTAACACTTTGGGTTTTCATTGGAGTTGAAGGAGCGGTTGTATTATCCGGAAGAGCGAAGAATAGCCGAGATGTTGGTAAGGCAACAGTAATGGGACTTATTTTAGTAATGTCCATATATATTTTAATTTCTGTTCTGTCAATGGGAGCGATGACAAGAAGCGAACTTTCTGTGCTAGAAACTCCGTCAATGGGACATGTATTAGAGCATGTTGTTGGTCCATGGGGTGCAGTTGCGATTAACATTGGGTTAGTTGCTTCACTTGTCGGTACATTAATTGGCTGGTTTTTACTTGTTTCTGAAATTTCTCATGTAGCCGGAAAAGATGGCGTATTTCCGAAAGTCTTTACGAAAACAAATAAAAAGCAAACACCGCACATGGCATTATGGATTTCAAATGGTGTTGCCCAAATTATATTTATCATCGTTCTGTTTTCAGAATCAACATATCAAATTATGTATTTCATTGCATCAACATCAATTTTATTACCATATTTATTATCAGCGTTATTCCAATTTAAATTAGTCATTACAAACGAGCTAAAAGACGCTAAATTGAAAAATGGAGCGTTAGCTTTAATTGCTTCTATTTACTCTGTATGGCTTCTTTATGCAGCTGGTTTAAAGAATTTACTACTAGTTTCAATTGTGTATGGAATTGGAATTATTGTTTACACGTTTGCAAGAAAAGAACAAGGGAACCGTTGCTTTGCAGGTGCAGAGAAATATGTGATGTGGGCAATTATTATTGCGGCTATCACATCACTGTATATGTTATTAACTGGAAATATAAAAATGTAAAAAGTCCTTTTCATTTAAAGGGCTTTTTTCTTTGTTTAGAGAATATTTACTACATAAGATATTCAGGAGGGATGAGAATGGAAGAAAAAGAACAGTTGTCTAGAATAATTGATTTAGCTAGTGAGTTAAGGAAAGTATTAGTGCAAGAATCTTTTTTTAATCATCATCCTGAGCTGAGAGGAGTCATTGAGAATTTAGCAAGTTCTGTTGAAAATTTGGCGGAATTGCAAAAAAGTAAAGATGAAAATGCTGAAGATCGATTACGTTACGTACTTGCTAAAATGAAAATTGCTCATAATGCAATTTTACAAGAGAAAAAAGCATTTCCTTCTCATTAATATACGTTTTAATTTTGAACCTGGCGGATAACGTCAGGTTTTTTATTTCTAGTTTTTCGTTTCTTTCATACACTAAGAATAGTATGAAAAAAGAAGGTGACTAAGGTGAAATTACATAAAGCTCTTCAGCCAAGTTTTATAAAACGAATGTACTATATGAGATTTTTAGGGAAATTTACAAAAGCTGAAAAAGAGAAGAGTGGAGAGAATTTCTTTGTACAATGCTTATCGCCAATACCATTCACTTTACAGGAACAATTTGCAAATGAACCATATGTATTTGAGGGGTTATGTAGCAATAAAAAGAATGAAAAAATCTTTTTGGAATTAAAGAAAAGAAAACTAGAAAAGCAATTAGTGATGTTTCGTCTTTATTATGAAAGAGGAAATGTATACGTGGAGTTAATATGTACAGAAGAACCGAAAGAAATAGCAAGCAGCTATAAAATGATTCCGGCACCTAAAGTTACAAATAATAAAAAAAGAGAATCTTTAGAACGAAAACTTAGCAACGGTTATTTATCATTTCTTATGCCTAAATTTCCGAAGGACTTTGAGCCTCCCGAATTATTGTGGCACGATGGAAGACTGTATGGAAACATATCCTTAAAGTCATCAATTAGCTCAATCGCATATTTTGAACAGAAACGTGAATGTAAATATATAAACTGCAGTGACTGGACGAAGTATGTAGAAATAGCGGTAGAAGATCAATTATATTTTGTAAGTGATCATGTGTATGAGCAATTAAAAAAACGAATGCATGAAGAAGGTAAGCTAGTTGAAGTAGAGGATATAAAAGTGCAAAAAGATGAATGGGAATGGGATGAGCGTGAATCGTCCTTTTTACAGTATGTACAAAGTATGGTGCATAATAAAGGGCTATATTTGGATGCAACGGATATTTATAATTTCCATATAAGTGTAAAAACAAATATGTTAACGATTCTTGGTGGTATACCGGGCGTTGGGAAATCACGTTTTGTGCAAACTTATGCAGAAGCATTAGGATTACAGTATGGGGAAGAATTGGTTTGGATTCCAATTTCACCATCGTATCAAGAACCACATGATTTACTTGGTTACCTTCATCCAAATGGTACTTTTATTGAAAGTGAAACGAAGTTAGTTAGGACGTTAATGAAGGCGAAAGAAAATCCCAATCAACTGTATATTATCGTTTTTGATGAAATGAACATGTCACATATTGAGCATTGGTTTACTCCATTTTTATCTGTTCTTCAACTTGAAACAAAAAATCGTATTTTAAACTTGTATGAGGGTGTTCAGGACATTGAGAATTCAATTCCATCAACAATTGAAATTGGAGAAAATATTATATTTGTAGGTACTGTGAATTTTGATGAAACAACGAAAGAGCTCTCCGATCGATTATTAGACCGAACGAACTTAATAACGTTACAAAAAATTCCGTTTTGTGAGATGGGCATGGAACTGGGGAAAGTCGTATTACACCCACCTTTGAAAGTAACAGCGGGAGAATTTCGGATAAATTGGATGAGAAATAAAGCGATGATTGAAGTGTTTTCTGAAGAAGAATTAGAGCTATTAGATAAGTTGCATGTCGTATTGTCATCACATGATGCGTCTAAGGGAATTTCTTTCCGATGTGCAAACGCAATTGCGACTTATTTACAAAATATACCGTTCCAAAATAACCATACCTATATGATCAGTAGAGAAGAAGGGTTTGATTTACAAATAAAGCAGCGTGTATTGACGAAAATCAGAGGGACCGAAATGATGGTTGGTTCTTTACTTTCTGAAGAAGCAAAAAGGGGAGCGACCTTAGTACCTCTTTTGCAATCTGCACTTGCAAACAGAGTATCTACATTTGAACACTCTTTAGCATATATACGAGAAAAACGTAGGGAACTGGAGCTGTATGGATATGCAAAATGAAGGGCGTTACGAAACAAAAATCGTTGATACGAATGAAACGCTCCCTTTTGTATTAAAGTTAATCATTGGAAATGAGGGGAAAGGAGATTATATTTTATTAAATCGTCTTTGTACATCTACTACAGCATTAGTTCAATGCATTTATAAAGTACAAGAATTAAAACCGATTAGATTGCAGTACAATTATGAAATCCCAATGAATATTACTTTTATATGGAATAAAGTATATGAGGGACAGAAAAATATAAAAGAGGCTCAATATGAAATAAATGAAAAAAAACAAAGAGTATTAATATATGAACATGGGAAAACAGAATTCTTTTATCCATGGCGCTGTGGTTTATACCATTTTGAAGTTCGTATAGAAGATACAACGTATTATGGTGCTTTTCAAATCGTACCGAAAAACTTTTTTGATGATCAATTTGAAATGATTCAAGACTATGTGAAGTCAATTTTAAATGAGTTGATTTTGGATAGAGGTTATTATAAAAAGACTTTCTCTGCACTTAGCGATATTGAGGATTCTTCTTATTTAGTGTTGCTTAGAAAGTTACCCCAAAAAATGAAGATGATAAAGCAAATCTTTAAGAAAATAGAATCAAGCTCAAAATTTATAAATGCATATAAATGGGAAGGAAAAGAGAGAAAGCCAACAAGAAAAGGAACCATAGTGGCAGAAAGAAAACCTTATGCAAAACATTATAATCGTAAGTTTATGGAACAAAAAAATAGTAAGGAAAATGCATTTCTTAAATATAAATCGATGCAATTTTATCATTATTTAATTGAAGCTAAAAGTTTTTTACGTCAAACAATTGAAATATTAGAAAGAGAAAAAAAGAAAAAATCAGAAGAGTTTCAAGCCGTAAAAACAATTATACAAACAATTGAGCGTAATGGATCAGTAACCGATAGAGAGAAGCAAAAATATAAAAATATACATTTACTAAAAGAAGCCGATTTACGAAAGAGCTCAATGAAAATACAAGAATATAAAATATTGGCGCACATTGTTCATGAAAATGTACAATACTTTCAAATGTTAATGCACTCCTCGTTTTGGAGGGAAGTTACTGAAACAAGTAACATGAACTTACATGATTTACCGATACCACATCAACAATTACTACATCATTTAGAAGTACTCCCGCAATATACGGATCAATCTCCATCGTTATTATTTGTTTATAAGCCAACGTTTTTAGTGTATGAATATTACGCTTTTTTTATCGTTATTTCAATTTTAGAGCAAATTGGTTTTGAGGCTAGAAATTCCATTCGTGAACAAATACAAGAACATTTTTATGTAGATGGATTACAAGATGGAACGACAGTAGTTTTACAACGAGATGATTTAAAGGTGCATGTCGCATTTAATGACTTAATTGAAACACATCCTCTTATTGCATTAAGTAAAGGGAGTAATTTTTACAATGGTGAGGATACGAAGAAGCCAGATATTCGCTTAGACTGTTATGTAAAAGAAGATGGGAAATACGTATATAAATCTTCTATTATTATTGAAGTGAAGTATAGTCCAATGTATAATATTTTTCAGCACGTCGGAAATACGAAAGCAACTGAGCAAATGTATAAGTATTGGTCTATAAAGTATGTAGAAGAACAGGATGGAAAGCGAGTCTATTATCGAAGGTCAATTTATGAAGTCATTTGTGTATATCCAGGAAGCCATATGCATAGTAAAAAAATTGAGTCTGGATGCGGTGTTTTCTTGCAGTTATATCCATATAAGACGAAACAAGGGGAAGAGAAATTAGCTGGAAAACACGGGATGGTACAAATTTTTGAAAAGTGGTTAAAAAGCATTGAGAAGTAAAAGAAATCCTTTTTCATAAAGGATTTTTTTAGATTAAGAAGAATTATATGCTGTATGGAAAGAAACATATTGTAAGTTAGATTTGAAAAGTGATACAAATGTGTTATTAAAAGGAATGTGAGAGCGGGATAAAAGTCGATTAAATTGGAATCTAATTCATTTTGCAGAATATAATAAGTAATAAATATTTTTAGTTGCATACGAAGATTTGTTCTTATATGATAGATGGTGAAAGCGTTATCAAAAAACAGAGCGACGATGGGAAAGGCGGTTAAATATGTTCCAGCGTGTTCAAACAAAGGAAGAACATTTTGGGTTCGAGCAACTATGGGGAGATTTTTGTGAAGAAAGAAACTTAATGTTCGTAGAACGTAATTTAAATCCATCACGATTTTTATTAATAGAAGATGAACATCCTATTGGTACAGTAGAATGTATTAAGTATACGGTACCTGAACAATCAAATTCTGAGTTTTTCTATCCGTTTTCTAAAAATGATTTAGTAAAAGATTTGAAGAATGTGTATGAAATAGGCAAGTTAAGTATTTCGAAAACGTCTCGTGGGAGAGGACATTTTAAAAGATTAACAGCTATTTTATTTATACATGCGTTAGAAACAAAAGCTGAATGGTACATTGCAGCAGTAACAAAAAGAATGTATATGTATTTACTTACACTCGGTTTTCCAATTGAACCGATAGATAATCCATTTCAGTTTCATGATACTTTACAAGGTGTACCAGTAAGAATTCATGCTCGAAAAGGGGTTACGCATTTGTATTCTTTAAAAGAATTTCGTGATGTGATTCAAGGGAATGCTCATGCACAGGCATTAATTGCAGAATACAGTAAAAATATTATGTTAACGAAATAAAACGAAGTGAATATGTATAATAAAGAGAATAATATTTTTATAAGATATAACTCTTCATTAAAAAAGACCCTTATTATTTTAATAAGGGTCTAAAAATTATAATCCAAATATACTAAAAATCATTTTGCGGCGCTTCGGTTTCTTTTCTCGTTCGTATGTTGGTTTTGAATCAGGAGTAATATAAATGGGTTCTTCTTTCGTTAGGGCAGCTTCTAATTTTTGAATTCGTTCTAACATTTCCTCCATTTCACGACGGTGTTGTAAAAGTTGGTACGTGACGACATCATTTGCCTTATCTTGCATTTGTTCTTCCATTCGATCGAGTCTTCTCGTCATAGTGTTTAATTGATCAGCTAATTGTTCAAAATCATTCGATGATATGTTTTGAACAATTGTATTGACTTGAGTTTTTAATTCTTCAACCTCATTTGAGGAAGTCTTTTGAGTAGGTTGAGGATTTTGAGACTGCTCTATTTGAAATAGATGGTGTTCTAACATTTGATCGACATCATCTTGTGTGAAAATAAAGTGGCCATATTTGTTTTTTTCTATCGTAAGATTTAATTGTTGCGCGATCCGGACAACAGCCTTTGGGCTAACACCTAATTTTTTTGCGATAAATGGTGTTTTATATTCCAAAATAATCCCTCCTATATATATCCTGTTGAATGATTTCGAGCTATGAAGTAAGTTCCCTTCTAGTGCGACAAAAGAAGTGTGGAATCGGCAAAGAAAGTGTTTTTTCACGAAATTGAGTTGAGAAGAATAGTTCGTTTAAATAAAAATTTTTTATCGTAACATTTAGAATAATTTGACGAGTGTAAATGAATTAGATTATCATAATGATAAATATCTTTTTTATGTATGCATATAATATATAAAAAGGTGGTTGCTAATGTAGAATTTTGTTAGAGTATTAGAATGCTTACTTCACTTGAATAAAATTAAGTAGGAGGTGGCTTCCTTGCTTACAATGTAAGTAAGGAAAAGTATTTGGACATATATAGTATAAGTATAGTGATTGTTTTAATTGCCTTAACGGCATTTTTCGTTGCAGCAGAATTTGCAATTGTTAAAGTGAGAAGTTCACGAATTGACTATTTAATTGCAGAAGGAAATAATCGTGCAACATCGGTCAAAACAGTCATTACAAACTTAGACGAATATTTATCTGCTTGTCAGTTAGGAATTACTGTTACAGCTTTAGGAATTGGGTGGTTTGGTAAACCTGCGTTAAAGCAAATGTTTGATACGCTTTTTGCAAATTGGAATATCCCTACTCAACTAGCAGATATTTTTGCTGTAACTTTAGTATTTTTGTTAATTACTTTTTTACATGTTGTAATAGGGGAATTGGCCCCAAAAACATTTGCAATTCAAAAATCTGAACAAGTGAGTTTGCTTGTTTCTAAGCCGTTAATTTTCTTTTATCGTATTGCATTCCCATTCATTTGGCTATTAAATGGTTCAGCTCGAATCATTACGAAGCTGCTAGGGCTGAAACCGCCGAAGGGGCATGATGAGGTTCATTCAGAAGAAGAATTACGGTTGTTAGTTTCAGAAAGTTATAAAAATGGTGAAATTAATCAATCTGAATATAAATATGTAAATAAAATTTTTGAATTTGATGATCGGATTGCAAAAGAAATAATGGTACCTCGAACTGAAATGAATATTATAAGTAAAGAAATGCCCGCTGAAGAAGCTTTGCAAAAAATGTCTCGCGAAAAATATACAAGGTATCCAGTTGTTGATGGCGACAAAGACCACGTAATAGGTTTTGTGAATTTTAAAGATATTTTTACTGAGTTTGTACAACATAAAGCTGTTAATAAGAAGACAGTAGAGCAATATATGAGACCAATTATTTTAGTTATCGATTCTATTCCAATTCATGATTTGTTTTTAAAAATGCAAAAAGAAAGAACACATATTGCTATATTGATAGATGAATATGGTGGGACATCTGGACTTGTTACTGTTGAAGATATTTTGGAAGAAATTGTTGGAGATATTCAGGATGAGTTTGATACGGATGAGCAGCCAGAAATTCAAAAGGTTAGTGAAACGAAGACGATACTAGAGGGAAAAGTACTTGTTAGTGAAGTGAATACGTTATTTGGTTTAGGGATTGATGATGATGGTGTTGATACAATCGGTGGTTGGATTTTAACGAAGAATATAGAGATTGCTGAAGAGGATTCCATTGAAATTGAAAATTATAAGTTTTGTGTGAAAGAATTAGATGGACATTATATAAAAAAATTAGAAGTTACAAAGATAGTAGAATCGATTGTTATTTTAGAAGATGAAAAACAAATTCCGTTACAAGAGCAAATTAGCTCGTAAACTCTGCTATATAGCAGAGTTTTTTTGAGCATAATGTTTTTTGAGGGATAAGGGCTATGATACAATGACATAAGTTGAACCTTTCACTAGGTGAAGTATTGTTGTATACATATATTTGGAAGGAGAAGAAGTATGAAAAAGCATTTATATATAAACGGAGATTGGAAATCTGTAAACACGTATAAACCATTATACGCACCATATTCTGAAGAAACATTAGCGGAAATTGCACAAGGAACGGAAGAAGATGTAAAAGAGGCTGTTACTGCTGCAAAAAATGCAATGATAAAAATGAATAAATTATCTGCATATGATCGTGCGACTATTTTAGAGAAAGTTGCACAAAAAATGGATGAAAGAAGAGAAGAATTTGCAGAGATTATTGCAAAAGAAGCTGCAAAACCAATACGTGCTGCAAGGGGAGAAGTAGATCGTACTGTTCAAACGTACAAATTTGCAGCTGAAGAAGCGAAGCGTATATATGGTGAGACATTGCCATTAGACGCCGCACCTGGTGCGGATGGGCGTATTGCATATACAATCCGAAAGCCGATTGGGGTTATAGGGGCTATTACACCATTTAATTTCCCGTTAAATTTAGTAGCGCATAAAGTTGGACCAGCAATTGCTGCTGGAAATACAGTTGTATTAAAGCCAGCTGATCAAACGCCATTATCATCTTATGCATTAGTTGAGTTATTTGAAGAGGCAGGATTGCCAAATGGAGCTTTAAATATCATTTCTGGCCCTGGCGCCACGGTTGGTGAGGCAATCGTCAAAAATGATTACGTTGCTTCTATTACTTTTACCGGAAGTCCAAAAGTTGGAATCGGAATAAAACAAAAGGCTGGGCTAAAACGAGTTACGTTAGAACTAGGCTCAAATGCTGCTGTTATTATTGATGAAGATGTAGAGTTAACAGATGAAATAATTGAACGTGTAAAATGGGGAGCATTTGTTAATAATGGACAAGTTTGTATTTCCGTACAACGTGTTTTTGTACATGAAACGAAAATGCATGAATTTCTCTCGAAGCTAAAGAAAGCGATGGAATCAGTTGTTGTTGGTGATCCACTGCTTGAGGAAACGGATGTATCAGCTTTAATTTCAAAAAAAGATGTAGAGCGAATTGATATGTGGGTTCAAGAAGCAATCAAGGAAGGAGCAACTGTTTTATGCGGTGGTAAGAAGCGGGATGCAAGAATTTTTGAACCGACTGTATTAACAAATGTTCCAGATCATGTATCTGTGCAGTGCCAAGAAGTATTCGGTCCACTCATGACAGTAAATACATTTAAAGAATTTGATGAAGCGATTGAGCAAGTAAATAATTCGCGTTACGGCTTACAGGCAGGAGTATTTACAAATAATTTATTTAAAGCAATGCGTGCAATTGATGAGCTAGAGGTTGGTGGTGTCATGATTAATGATATTCCAACGTTCAGAGTAGATCATATGCCTTATGGTGGTGTGAAAGAAAGTGGCACGGGGCGCGAAGGAATTAAATATGCAATAGAAGAAATGACAGAAATGAAATTAGTATGTATTAAAAAATAAAATAGAAAACTTAAAATTTGCGCTAAAAAACGAGTAGGGAATGTTTACGATTCCATACTCGTTTTTTTACGCTTTTAGTAACTATTTAATTAAGTGTAACTTTTACTTCATTTCTTGTTTGAAAATAGTATCTTCTACATAAATTTGTTCTTTATCTACAGCAGTAGCATGAGTTAATACTAAACCGATTGGTGTTTCTGTATCTTTATTTTGAACAATTGTAAAAGGAACATTTTTTTCGTTTGCTAATTTAATGTATTTTGATAAATGTGGGTAAGCAATGCTACCATTTAGGAGGAGTTGTAATGATTGAGAAGAGCGCATGCTACCTGCCACTTCAGAGTATACATTACTTTGCATTACTTGACCGATCGTTAAAGCGATTTCTACACGCTCACGTAATGTAGTTAAATACATATTACGTTCTTCTGGTTTGTTTTGCTTTTGGCCGTAAATGCCTTCTTGGAGATAATCTTCCACATTTTTATTTACCATATTTTTCACACCTTTCATTTTCTATTGTACGCAAGAATTAAAAATGATGCAAAAAAAAGTCGTTTTGACTACGGAAATAATGAAAATATGTGAAGGAAAAAGGGAATTTGCATACAATTAGTTAAATAAGAAAGAAAAAATAATTTTATCAACAGAAATTAACAAAATGTGACAAAAATCTATTAACGAATCGTATTTTTTGTGTTAATATTCAAAATATAAAGGGTATTCGTCGTATGGAAATGGAGGGAATGGAGGTTTTTCCAATCGATAAGGATATTAAAGAAATATTTTGTTCACACTTGAAAAACAATAGGCACCAATTCGTAGAGAACTGGAAAAACAAAATGATAATTTCCGAAAAAGATCCATTTAAACTAGAAGTAGTTCAAAATGGAGAGGATTTACTAGAGTTAATTATCGAACTTACTATGGAAGATAAAGATATAAATTATCTTCAACCGTTATGCGAGAAAATTGCTATTGAACGTGCTGGAGCAGATGCGAATATTGGAGATTTTGTTTATAACGCAAACGTGGGAAGAAATGAACTTTTCGAAGCGATGTGTGAATTAGATGTTAGCGCTCGTGAATTGAAACCAATTATGGCAAAAATACATACTTGTTTTGACAAATTAATTTATTATACTGTTTTAAAATACTCGGAAATTATATCGAAGAATTTAGAGGAAAAACAGCAATATATTAACGAAACACATAAAGAAAGGCTGACGATTTTAGGACAAATGTCAGCTAGTTTTGTACATGAATTTCGTAATCCGCTTACTTCCATTATGGGGTTTGTCAAATTATTAAAGGCAGATCATCCGAGTTTATCGTATTTAGATATTATTTCGCATGAATTAGATCAATTAAATTTTCGTATTTCGCAATTTTTACTCGTATCGAAAAAAGAAATGTGGAATGAATCGGAACGGTTTTGGCTTAATGACTTGTTTCAAGACATTATACAATTCTTATATCCGAGTTTGGTCAATGCGAATGTTTTGATTGAAAAGAATTTACCGTATCCAATTCCGCTTGTTGGTTATCGAAGTGAAGTGAGACAAGTATTTTTAAACATATTAATGAATTCAATTGATGCTCTTGAATCAATGAAAGAAGAACGAAAAATTATCATTGATGTATTTGAAGAAGATCAAGCTATTCGAATTGTGATAAAAAATAATGGACCAATGATTCCAGCTGAAAATGTAGAAACGATTTTTGAACCATTTGTAACTACTAAAAAGTTAGGAACTGGTATTGGATTATTTGTATGTAAACAAATTGTGGAAAAACATAATGGATCCATTATGTGTCGATCAGATAACGATTGGACAGAATTTCAAATTGCATTTCAAAAATAAACAGTCTACACCAAATGAATGGTGTAGACTGTTTTAATTTGTGAGTATAACGGCTTCTAATTTAGGATCTTTAGTTGAATAACCTACTATTGAAATTGTATAAATAACATTTGGTTCAACATTGAATTTCGGTATAGTCAATAAAACGTTTTTATTATCTGCGAGTGAAATTTCAATATCTGCTGTACCAGGGCTAACTTGCAAAAAATCTGTTATTTGTTTAAAGAGTACATTTTCAAATAAGTGATCCCCATCTTTTAAATCTACATTTACAATAGGGGTATCTGGAGAGAAATGTGCAAAGCGTATTTTAGCTTGACCAGCTGGTAAATGTGTATTATCAAGTATAGGCTGTAATTGTAGGTGATTATCACTATTTATTGCAGCAAGAGTATAAGTATGATTTCCCATTATTGGTACCAACGCTGAAAAGATTGGAGTTTCATTTCCGACAGGAACAATATCTATACGGTATTTACCTTGCACTAATGATAAATAAGGGCTGAATTGCTTAAATGAAATATTTTTAATAACTTTTTGTCCGTTTACTAAAATGTCAACCGCCGGTATATTTGGATCGGCATGAAAAATTCTTATATGTGACGGTAAAGCAGCTTCTTGTGAGTCTCTTGTTTCATACGCCTGTACAAGTTTTGATAGTGCATCGTAATATTTCATATATAATTCTATATATTTCTTAGGATTACGAAACTGATAGTAACGTGCGAGCTGTTCGTATTGCGTAACTTCTTGTCCATATTTTTCAATTTCAGATTGAGACATGAACATTCCTCCTTTGTCATCATTAAAACTATATGCGAAGCAAGAAAGCGGTTATGCGAAAAAAATAATTTTATAAAGGGAAAATTAAAAATTGACAACAAATATGTCGTCATAAAGAGGTGCTGGTGCTTACGAGTATTTGGCAGAGTAAAGCAGTAATGACTGCACGAAAGTAAAATAAATGCCAAATTGAAAGTGCATTTTAATTAACATATTGAATACATGTCCAGCAATCGCTAGAAAACTAGAGTTTTTTTAAATTATAGGCAAATACACATACAAAGTGATAATTGTCCTACATAAATTATAAAGGAAAGGTAGTTTGAATCTCAGGAAAGGGGTGCCACTTCGGGATAGGGATATCCCGATAGTAATTGTGAATGAAGTTATGAAAAGGTTTTGTGTTATAGGCTGTAGGATGAATTTGTAAACTTCATTTTTCTATTTATTTTAGCAATTGACAGTATTAACCCATAAGAGAGCGTCATGACGAACTGATTAGTGTGGTTAATCGGTTCTTTTTTTATAGTTTAAAACTGAAAAGTTTACATAATGAATAGAAATATGAATTGATTAGTAAGGCGGGTGTCGAAATTTGTTTTAAAATATGCAATTTAAAGTAGGATAATAGGAAGGAGTTTAACGGGAGTTCCGTCGAAGTGTACAGAATGTCGGCATTTAAGGGCAGCTGGCATTATGCTATAAAAACATTTGGTGATGTAGTCATTTCATATAAAAGGGAGGGTTATTTGGGCGTATAGAAAAGGGTTGGTCTTCGCTTTGAGTTCTGAATTTTCTGTTTTATAAATATTTTTAAGCACTCATTTGTATATTTTATAATAGTTTTTTGATAAATTCACTGCTTTTGCAGAGGATTCTTTTTTATGAAAGAAACGTCAATTTTCTTCATATATATATACAAATTGGAGAAATGGGGGAGCGCTATGCGCGATTACTTAATTAAACCACTTGTTGGTCAGCCGTATCCAATGATTTCACATGGAAAAGGTGTTTATTTGTATGATCAAAATGGTAATAAATATTTTGATGGTTCGTCAGGAGCAATTACGGCAGGTATTGGGCATGGCGTAAAGGAGATTGCAGACGTTATTAAAAAGCAAGCTGAGGAGATTGCTTTTGTTTATAGATCACAGTTTACGAGTGAACCGGCTGAAAAATTAGCAAAGAAGTTAAGTGATTTAAGTGTAGGAGATTTGAACTGGAGTTTCTTTGTAAATAGTGGTACGGAAGCAAATGAAACAGCTATGAAAATTGCAATTCAGCATTTTCAAGAGCGAGGTATTCAAGGGAAACATAAAATATTATCAAGATGGATGAGTTATCACGGTATTACGATGGGTGCGTTATCGATGTCTGGTCACCCACTACGTAGACAACGTTTCGTATCTATTTTGGAAGATTATCCGACTATACCAGCTCCATATTGTTTCAGATGCCCTGTTCAAAAGGTATATCCAACTTGTCAGCTGGCATGTGCGACTGAACTAGAAAGATCAATTGAAAGAATTGGTGCAGAGCATATTGCTGCTTTTATTGCTGAGCCGATTATCGGAGCAGCTGGAGGCGCGGTTGTTCCGCCGAAAGACTATTATAAAGTCATTAAAGATATTTGCGACCATTACGATATTTTATTTATTGCGGATGAAGTGATGACTGGGCTTGGTCGTACTGGAGCATGGTTTGCGATGGAGCATTGGGGTGTAGAACCGGATATCATGACACTTGGTAAAGGGTTAGGAGCGGGATATACACCGATGGCAGCGACAGTTGTAAGTGATCGTGTTATGGAACCAATATTACGTGGGTCACGTTCAGTAATGAGCGGTCATACGTTAAGTGCCAATCCATTGTCTGCAGCAACGGCTTTAGCTGTTATTGAATATATGGAGAAACATAATCTCCCTGAAAAAACAGCAGAAAAGGGAGAGTATTTAATAAAAGGCTTACAGAAAGTTCAGCAACAATCGACAATCATTGCTGATGTGCGCGGAAAAGGGTTGCTAATCGGAGTAGAATTGCAACCGTTTACAAAAGCGTCGGAGCTTATTTCAGTTGCAGCTAAAAATGGCCTACTTTTATACCAAGCAGTTTCAGGGCAAGCAGGAAAAGAAGATAGTGCACTGCTTGTAGCACCGCCAATGACAACTACATATTCCGAGTTAGATGAATTACTTTCAATTTTCTCTAAAAGTGTGGAAGAGATGATGCAAAAAGGAGGGCATAGTATCGCATGACAACTATTACAAATACATTCGGTAAATTAAAAGAAATTGAGGAAGTAATTTCTTTGTTCCATGATGATATGACATTAATGTTTGGGGGATTCGGAGGGATTGGATCCCCTCCATCTTTAATACAGGCAATTTTAGAAAAAGACGTTACAAATTTAAATTTGATTGGAAATGACACTGGATTTCCTGATGTAGGTATCGGTCGTCTTGTTACAAATGAAAGAGTTAAATCACTAATTACTTCTCACATTGGCTCCAACCCAAATTCAGGAAGGCAACTAAACGAGGGAAGATTACAAATTGAGTTTTCTCCGCAGGGAACATTAGCGGAACGCATTCGCGCTGGTGGCGTTGGTCTTGGTGGTGTTTTAGTTGATGTTGGTGTTGATACGATTGTGGAAGAGGGAAAACGAACAGTTGAAATGAATGGTAAGACCTACTTAGTTGAAACAGCATTAACTGCTGAAGTTTCAATTGTATATGCGAAAAAGGCAGATCCGTTTGGTAACCTTGTATTTGACAAAAGTGCACGAAATATGAATCCTCATGTAGCGATGGCTGGGGATATAACAATTGTAGAAGCAGAAGAAATAGTCCCGCTTGGAAGTTTAGATCCAGAGGAAATTGTCGTTCCAGGTGTTTTCGTAAATTATATTGTACCGTCGGAAGGAGTGAACTGGAAATGGGTATGGGCGTAGAAGTGAGGGATAAGATTGCTAGGCGTGCGGCGAAAGAAATACAAAATGGTATGATTGTAAATTTAGGTATTGGCATACCATCGCTTGTACCAAATCATTTGCCTGACGATATAAATGTTATGTTTCATGCGGAAAATGGAATCGTCGGCATGGGACCAACGCCAAGTAAAGGGAATGAAGACGAAAATTTGTGTAATGCAGCAGGTTTACCAACTTCTCTTATAACAGGAGCGAGTTATTTCGATAGTTGCACAGCGTTTGGTATGATTCGAAAAGGTTTGCTAGATATAACGATTCTTGGTTCATTACAAGTAAGTGAAAATGGTGATTTAGCAAACTGGATTGTACCTGGAAAACGTGTTCCAGGTATTGGTGGAGCAATGGATTTAGCACAAAAAGCGAAGCGGGTCGTTGTTGTGATGAATCATGTTGATAAGTACGGAAATGCAAAAATTGTTTCAGAGTGTACATTGCCATTAACTTCAAAGAAATGTGTAGATTTAATTATTACTGATATGGCAGTCATGGAGGTAACTCCGAGTGGACTTATATTACAAGAATTAATGAGCCCATACACAGTAGAAGATATAAAACGACATACAGAAGCTGATTTTCAAATTAGTTCTAACTTACTAGTAATTGAATGAAGGGAGATGTAATATATGGAGCAATTAAAAAAGCAAGTTTGTGATTATATTGAGAGCAGTGAAGAGGAAAGTGTGAAATTTTTAAAACGATTAATTCAAGAAAAGAGCGTATCTGGTGATGAAAGCGGTGCGCAGGCAATTGTGATTGAAAAATTACGTGAATTAGGTTTAGACCTTGATATATGGGAGCCTTCTTTTTCTAAAATGAAAGATCATCCTTATTTTGTATCACCCCGTACAAGTTTTTCAGATAGCCCAAATATTGTAGCAACTTTAAAAGGAAGTGGCGACGGGAAATCTATGATATTAAATGGGCATATTGATGTAGTTCCAGAAGGGGATGTGAATCAGTGGGAACATCATCCTTATAGCGGTGAGAAAATCGGAAATCGTATATATGGCCGTGGAACGACGGATATGAAGGGCGGAAATGTCGCACTTATGCTTGCGATGGAAGCGATTATTGAATCTAACATTGAATTAAAAGGAGACATCTATTTTCAAAGTGTAATAGAAGAGGAAAGTGGCGGAGCAGGGACATTAGCAACTATATTACGAGGATATAAGGCAGATGGTGTCATTATTCCAGAGCCTACTAATATGAAGTTTTTCCCGAAACAACAAGGTTCCATGTGGTTTCGTCTACGTGTAAAAGGGAAAGCTGCACACGGTGGAACGCGTTATGAAGGGGTTAGTGCAATTGAAAAAAGTATGTTTGTTATAGAACATGTAAGAAAGCTAGAGGAGAAAAGAAATAGTCGAATTACAGATCCGTTATTTAAAGGAATTCCGATTCCAATTCCAATTAACATTGGGAAAATTGAAGGAGGGAGTTGGCCAAGTTCTGTTCCCGATAAATTAATTTTAGAAGGAAGATGCGGTGTTGCGCCGAATGAAACTATAGAGGCGGCAAAAGAAGAGTTTGAGAATTGGATTGTTGAATTAAATGATGTGGACAATTGGTTTGTTGAAAATCCAGTAGAAGTAGAGTGGTTTGGAGCGAGATGGGTTCCTGGTGAATTAGAAGAGAATCATGAACTCATTACAACACTTCATCACAACTTTGTTGAAATCGAAGGGAACGAACCAATTATTGAAGCATCTCCGTGGGGGACTGATGGAGGTTTATTTACACAAATTGCAAACGTACCAACAATAGTATTTGGTCCAGGAGAGACGAAAGTAGCACACTATCCAAACGAATATATAGAAGTTGATAAAATGATAGCTGCCGCAAAAATTATTGCATGTACATTACTAGATTGGTGTGAGGTGAAAAAATGAAATACTATGAATCTTTTAGAGAACAGACGAATTGTTATACAGTAGAAGGCGTTTTAGATTATTTTAATAAGCGTATTCGGGTAGATCACTATACAGGAAATGTTGAAAGTATTATACAGACAATTGACGAACTAGCAGAGGAACATTCTTTCACTAAATGTATTATTAAAGGAAAGGGAGAGCATGTTTCAACATGGCTCTCTTTCGGTTTTTTGTTGGAAGCAACGATACCTCATTATTTTCAAGGACACGATGCATACTTTTTTGTGAAATATAATAATGATGAAAGACGAAATAGTATGCATTGGACTGAGGAAGATACTATATTAAGCGGTGTAAAAGGAAAAGAAATAAAAGAAAAAGTAATTCCAGAGAAATTTTTGCTGAGAAAAGCGACTGAAGAAGATGCAGAAGAATTAGCAACTGTATTCGGAAAAGTATTTGAAGTGTATCCGACACCTTTAAATGAAGCGAGTTATGTATTACAGACGATGAAAGAAGACGATACAATTTACTACGTATATGAATATGAGGGGAAAATTATTAGTACAGCATCTGCAGAAATGAATATAAAAGAAGGGAATGCAGAATTAACGAATTGTGCTACTTTACCTGAATATCGTAAACATGGATTTATGAAAAGTTTACTAATTAAATTAGAGGAAGAGCTTCGAGAAAGATCTATTTTCTGCTCCTATACAATTGCTCGATCGCTTTCTTTCGGAATGAATGCTGCCTTTCATCAATTAGGTTATACGTATGCAGGAAGACTGGCGAATAATTGCTACATTTTCGATAAGTTGGAAGATATGAATATATGGGTGAAAGATCTATCTAGCTATTCGAAAGCAGTAAAACTTCCGCCTCAAAATTCGGCTGTAAAGCAAAACAGTTAGGTGGAGCTGGGTGTTCGAAAAGCTGTACTAATTAGAGTTTCGAGTTATCTAATGAAAATATAAAATTGGTCAAAATTATAGAACGGAATCGTCATGCTTACAATCGCACATAGGTGTGCCGAAAATTCGGCATGTAATTGCTGGATTTTCGGCAAGAGGGGGGATGACATTGCTAGCAGTTTCGACACAAGAAGTCATTGAAGCGATTTTGGGCAGTATTGATGAGGCTATACACGCTGTAGATGAGAATGGAATTACAATATTTTATAATTCTGTAGCTGCAAAACACGATGGATCGAAGATTGAAAAAGTGTTAGGGAAACATCTGTTAGAAGCGTTCCCGTCTTTATCAAGGGAAACGAGTACATTGATGAAAGTACTAGATACAAAAAAACCTATCGTACATCAAGCACAGCATTATCAAAATTTAAATGGTGAAGATGTTTGTACAGTAAATACGACGTTACCTATTTTTATAGATGGGAATATTGCTGGGGCTGTTGAAATTGCAAAGGATTACTCTACAATTCAAAAACTTACTGACACAATTGTTGACTTACAGTCGAAAATAAAGCGATCATCTAGAAAAAAAGTGATTAAAAAGCATGCTGCATTTGAGACGATAGTGACAAATGATACGCGGTTTAAACAGACGAAAGAGTTAGCACAAAAAGTAGCACCAACAGACGCAAATGTTTTAATATATGGTGAAACAGGAACAGGAAAAGAACTGTTCGTACAAGCAATTCATGAAGCTTCTAAAAGAAAAAACAAGCCATTTATTGCACAAAACTGTGCAGCTTTACCAGAGTCGCTATTAGAAAGTTTATTGTTTGGAACGACAAAAGGAAGCTATACAGGAGCGATTGAAAGAGCTGGGCTATTTGAACTTGTTGATGGTGGTACATTATTTTTAGATGAACTGAATTCAATGCCTCTTGATTTGCAGGCAAAAATGTTACGAGTGTTAGAAGATGGAGTCATTAGAAGAATTGGTGATAATAAGACGAGAAAAGTAGATGTTCGTGTTATTACTGCAATGAACCAGCCTCCAGAAATATGTTTACGAGAGAATAAAATTCGCACTGATTTATATTATCGCTTAAACGTATTTTCATTATATATCCCACCGCTTCGTGAAAGAACTGAGGATGTACTATTATTAGCATATTATTTTTTGAAAGAATATAATAAAAGTTATAAAAAAGGTGTACTTCAAATTGATGAGGAAGCGAAAGATAGACTGCAAGCTTATCAGTGGCCTGGAAATGTCCGAGAGTTAAAACATACGATTGAACATGCTGTTATTATTGCAGAAGGGAATACATTAACAGCCAATTGTTTACCACGTACATTTCGGAAAGAGAATTTTTCGAAGAAGAAGGGTATAATGCCACTTAGAGAAGCACTTCATCAAACAGAAAAAGAATTAATAGATCAAGCGTTGATTGAAACGGAAGGGAATATATTACAAGCCGCGAAAATGTTAGGTATCCCTCGTCAAACGCTTCAATATAAACTGAGCAAGTACGACAAAACCGCCGAATAATCGGCGGTTTTTGTGTGTTTGCACGAATAAAAGAGCGTTTACATATATAAAAAGTAATGAATATGATGTTAAGTATTGATTTCATACAACGCTTAAAAATATTTTTTCGCTTATGTAATAGGGTTCTCCGCACATTTACTTATTAACAATGTAAAGTTGGCATAACTATTGCTTATATAAAGGATGAGCGTATAAAAAGGGGGAATAGCAATGTTACATGATGTATACAAACCAAATCGTCACTGGAAGGATATCGAGTTATGGAAAGATGTTACTGAAGAGCAATGGAATGATTGGGTTTGGCAATTAACGAATACGATCAAAACGTTAGATGACTTAAGAAAAGTAATTAACTTAACACCTGAAGAAGAAGAGGGCGTTAAAATTTCAACGAAAACGATCCCGTTAAACATTACACCGTACTATGCTTGGCTAATGAATCCTGATGATCCACGCTGTCCGATTCGGATGCAATCAGTACCGATTTCGGAAGAGTTATATAAAACAAAATATGATTTAGAAGATCCGCTTCACGAAGATGAAGATTCACCAGTTCCAGGGCTAACACATCGTTATCCGGACCGTGTACTATTCTTAGTAACAAATCAATGTTCTATGTATTGTCGTTACTGTACACGCCGTCGTTTTAGTGGACAAATTGGAATGGGTGTACCGAAGAAACAATTAGATGATGCGATTGCTTATATTAGTGAAACACCACAAGTACGAGATGTATTAATCTCCGGTGGTGATGGACTTCTAATTAACGATAAAATTTTAGAATATGTATTAAAAAATTTACGAGAGATTCCGCATGTTGAGATTATTCGTATCGGAACGAGAGCACCAGTAGTATTCCCACAACGTATTACAGAAAATTTATGTAACATTATTAAAAAATACCATCCAGTATGGTTAAATACACATTTCAATACATCTATTGAAATTACTGAAGAATCGAAAAAGGCATGTGAAATGTTAGCGAATGCTGGTGTTCCAGTCGGAAACCAAGCAGTAATTTTAGCTGGTATTAACGACAGCGTTCCAATTATGAAAAAACTTATGCATGACTTAGTAAAAATCCGTGTACGTCCATATTACATTTATCAATGTGATTTATCTGAAGGTATCGGTCATTTCCGTGCACCAGTATCTAAAGGTCTTGAAATTATTGAAGGTTTACGTGGACACACATCTGGTTATGCTGTTCCGACATTCGTTGTTGATGCGCCAGGTGGAGGCGGTAAAATTGCACTTCAACCAAACTATTTAATCTCACAAAGTGCAGATAAAGTTGTACTTCGTAACTTTGAAGGTGTTATTACGACGTATCCAGAGCCAGAGAGCTATATTCCAGGAAGAGCGGAAGGATACTTTAAAGAGATTTATCCGAACTACGAAGAAAAACGTTCAGATGTTGGTATTGCAGGTCTTATGAGCGATAAGAAATTTAACCTCGTTCCAGACGACTTACAGCGTATGAACCGTCGTAAAGACTATGAAGATAATGATACTCATGCATCTTTAAAAGATAAACGTGATAAGCGCGATCAATTAAAAGATAAAAAATATCAAGCACAAATGGCTAAATTAGAAGAAAACGACAAAAAAACTGAGGGTGATGCAGTATGAATTGTATGTGGTGTGACAGTACAGAAGCGAAAGAAAGCTTGAATACTGTATATTGGGAATTACCAGATGGTACGAAAGCCATTGAAATCCAAAAGACACCATGTATTTCTTGTTCCTCGTGCGGGATGGACTATCAATCAGACCATACAGTAAAAGAAATTGAAGATCAATTATTTTTAATTTATACGAAAGATTTACCAAAACAACTAACATATGAAGAATTAATGGGAAGACCACGTCTATTAAAAAGAAATTATTTCGACTTTTAACCAGCTTTTATGCTGGTTTTTTTCTTTTTTGCCTTGTATAATGTACCCAAGTTAGAAAGGTAGGGAATATTTTTGAAAAAAACATTTTACCATTATATGATGAAGCATCGTGCAGCTTTATTTAGAAATGAAATTTCAGATTTAGCAGAGGCGATGTATGATGATTTAAGTTTTCCGAAGCAATCTGAAGACTATGATGAAATTAGTTCATACTTAGAGTTGAGCGGAATGCTAGAAAGTATGTCTATATTTGATGAAGCCTGGGATTTATACATACAAGATAGATAAAAACTATTTGAAAACATACAGAATACATTACTTTGTTTAAAGTGAAGTATTCTGTATGTTTTTTTATACGAAATTTGTTGATTTGAAGCTAGTCTAGTTACTAGCTTTTTTTTGAGTGTAACGTAAATTTTATAAGATTATAATTTTTATTGAAAAAATTTATGAATATAAGCTTCTGTGATAAGCGTTTTTATGTAGGTTGCATATACTGATATCAAAATCACGACGTCAAAAAAAGGAGAGATAGAGATGGCAAGAAAAAAACAACCTAAATACAACGTAGGGGACATAGTCGTGATTACGCTATATGGAACCGTTGGGAAAATCACAAATGTTAATTTTCTATTTTTACTCGATGGATATTATGTTATCATTCCTAATACATATATTAAGAGGTGAAGCAAATGGGGTTAGCGGCAATATACTTACGTTTATCGAGGAACGAAGAACAATTAAACATAGATGAGATTTTATTGAATCATCGAAACGCCTTAACTAAGCTTGCAAAACAGCAAAAGTTGACTTATGACATCTATCAAGAAATCTCAAGTGGAGTTAATACGGAACGACCGGAATTAAATTTATTGTTAAGCAGATTAGATGATTATGACGCTCTCCTTGTAATGGATATAGACAGAATTTCACGTGATAACGCTCATGCTGAAGAAATTAAGAAGATGTTGATTATCCACGATATTAAGATTTTGACTCCTCAAGGTGCAATTGATTTATCACAGGAAAGTAATGAAATGCTTTTCTCCTTCCAAGCAATGATGGCGAACTTTGAATATAAACAAATTCGTAAAAGATTGGGAAGGGGACGATTAGCAGCAGCCGAGCAAGGGAAATGGACAATGAGCAACAGAGTTCCACTAGGTTATAAAAAGAACGAAGAAAAACGTTTAGAAGTAGTTGAAGAGGAAGCTAAAATAATTCGATTTATTTTTCAAAAGACATTAGAACGAGTTAGTGCAAATGAAATTGCAAAACAGCTAGATATACTAGGATGGAGAAGTAGACAAGGTAAAGTTTTAACTTCGACGCACATTTCAAATATGAGAAGAAATGTTGTTTATTATGGAGTTGTAAAAGCAGGTAGGAAAGTAAATGGTAGAGTCGTTGATGAAGTGTTTGTTGAAGATGCTCATGAACCAATTGTAAGTAAGCAAATGTTTTTAGAAGTCCAAAAAATATTGGAGGAAAATACGACGGGGAATTTCTTTAATAAGTTAAAAGCGACAAGAAAGCTTCAAAATCTAATTTACTGTAATTGCTGTAAAAGGAAAAGATACATACAATGCGACGGAAATGGCGTTGATTATATAAAATCATGTATCTATAAAGTTGATAATAATAAATGTAGAGATCGTGGATACAAATATGAGCCAATTGAGCAATTTGTATTACAAAAGGTTAAAGAGAAGAAACCAGCTTTTGAACAAGAGTTGCGAATGTTGAAATCACTTGATACGACAGAGGTAGAAAAGAAACTATCAATTCAAAGGGAGTCTTTAGAGAAACAAATAAACAGATTTAATAAACGTCAACGGAATCTTAAAGAAATGCGGATGGATGGAGAAATTTCGAAAGCTGAGTTTTATGAAATGCGTGATGAAAACGAAGAACAAATCAAACAAGTTAATCAACAGATGGAGCTCATTGATATTAAACTCGAGAATTTATCTAATACAGATGAGGAACAAGCTAGATTACAAGATGCTATTAAAAAATTAGATAAATTAGAAGAGCTTAAAGCAGAATCATGTAATACGTTTTTGAAGAAATTTATAAAGAAGATATGGTTCAGTAGTAATACAGAAGCGAATCATGACACAACAAGACCAAAAGAAGACGCTACAATAGAAATTGAATGGCTATAAAATAGGGCTTCAGAATGGCTTTTAGAAGGCTTTAAGAGGCTGACTGTTGAATTTTTATGTAGGTTTAATAGGTTAAATATGGAGGTTAGAGCATGAGTGCAGAGGACATTTTAAGGCTCATCGAAGAAATGGAGAACGGTGAACGTTGGAAATTACTTGATAAGATGTATGATTTATATTTCAACAAAAGCGGACATTATGAAACGTTAGATGAAGATTATTGACCTGAATTCATTCAGGTCTTTTTTTATTTGTTCACAAATCTGTCACATTTACCACTTTAAAGAACATATGTTCGAGATATAAGAGTAATGTAAACAAAAACAATATTGGAGGTTTTATAAATGAAGAATAAATTTGAACGTGAAATTGCTGACTTAAAGCGCCGAATCAATGAAATGATTGATAACGATGAATATGATGAAGTAATTAATGCAGAGCTTGAGGATCTTGGTTTATATCAGAATGGAATTGATCCTTATAGCCCCGAGTATATATTAGAGGAAATAAAAAAGGTGCGAGAATATCAAGAGAAAATTAAAAGTATGGAGAGTTTATATGGGACAGAAGTGGTTGATGTTGTGATGGAATATGGTTGCGAACCTGAACAAGCACAGGAGTTCCTCCAATTGGAAAAGAAGTTTGGTGAGGAAATAGCGGAGAGAATGATTGAATCTGATTCTCAAATCCTTATCGACAATCGAGTGTGCTGTAGGCCTATGAATACATCAGTCTTATTAGAATTGATGAGCGATTGGACGTTAAAACCGATTGAAAACAATATGGAGGCACTAACATTTTATCTGCGCCTCGAAGAAAATACGGGTACTGACGCCGATTTTCAAGTTTATTTAAGAGGGAAAATTGATGAATTGAAAGAAAGGAAAAATCTAAGTGAAGGTGAATTTGCTAAGATAAATTTACAATCTTATGATAGATTCTATGATGAAAAAGAAAGCGATAAATATACTGAAATCCTTCTAAGAGAGGTATTTAAACGTGGTACGGAAATTAATCAAAGGCTGTTTGGTATATAAAATCTTTATTTTATAATTAAAAATAAAAGGACCATTTAGGTCCTTTTACTTTATCTTTTTCTATTATTTTGACGAGATTTTCTTGATATTTTCTTTTTATTTTTATTAGAATGTTTTTGGTTTTTAGCTCGATCTTTGTTAATATTTTTTTTCATAGACGAAGGAAAGTAATCCTGAAAAGCTCTAGGTTTAACACCTTGGTTGGCATAAAAAAATTTACGAGTTTGATAAACAATCTCTGCCAGTCCAATGCATGATCGCATTAATTCAAAACATTCAAGAACAAACTCTGTTAAATATATATTTTCAGGAGTTCCCTTTTTTTGATCGCCAGAAGGATAATAGGTTAATTTTTGAGTGATAACATCATAAGTATAACTTCTATGTCCTATTGCATTACGTATTCTATTATCAACTTTAGAAACGAAAATTCTATCGAAGCTTTCTTCACCATTAATAAATTCTAACTTTCGCCCTTTATTGCGCATTTTACTATAAGCTTCAATATCTAAAATATCTTTGTTTACATTTTCTTTCATTTTTTTAAAATCTGCTCGATGCTTTAAATTATTATATGCAACTATTAAATTTAAAATATCGCCTATATCTTCAAAGGTATCTATGTAGAAATCTTTAATATCTTCAAAATCAACAGTTGTTAATCCTAATTTTTTGATTACTTCTTCTTTGTGATTTTTTTCTGAATAAAAGTCTAATCCATAAATAGGAATAAACATGTGGAATTTATCAATAAACTTATTGATAATACCGAATAGCTTACGTTCATAATCAGCTAAATGACTTTCAAAGTGTTGTGCTATCAAAAATAATTGATTTTTTGCACTAATGTTATCCAACTCTTTGAAAATATGGTCAGAAATCCCTTTGAAATAATTGTCTGCAAAATTTTTGGTGAATATTAAATTTAAAAAATGAACTGCTCTTAATAATTCTAGCTCATTATCTGCAGGGAATTTTGTTTTATTTAATAATTTATGAATTTCTTTAGGTAAGTATGTATGATTGCCATTAAACCATAGTTCATTAATTCGTCTCAAAGTGGGCCAAGTATGTTCAATTTTATCTAGAAAATCAATGGTGTTTTGTTTGAAATTATCAATATTTCCTCCCATGGGGAATATACCATTTTTGAAAAAAGGAGAGCAAAAAGTATCCATATCTTCTGTATATGGACGCATTTTTTCAGTCAAGAGCTCTCCAGAAACTTCAATTAGATAATCGGGTTTTCCAATGCTCTCTAAAGGTATTACATTTTTTAATTTTATAGAAAATCCTGCATTTTGTTGATCTAAATATACGTTGCCGAATATTGAAATACCACAATTACCACATTTGATTCTTACTGGATAGCGATTTAACCAACCAAGCTGAACTTGTATACGAGTAATACTATTACAAACATTACATTGAAAATCATTTGTAACTATCATTTGAATCATCCTTTTAAAAACTTATTATTTCATACTACGTTTTATTATAATAGCAAATAATTATAATTTACCAGTTGTATTTCATGAAATGAAATTCTCATTTTATATACAAAGATGTATCATTATAAATTTTTAGCAGCTAGACTATCGTAATGTTCTTTTTGTCCAATCTTCGATTGTCCAAAGTAATTGCATAAAAAGTGTGCAAAAACTCGTTGGAAATGTATCAACCGCAATACTTTCGGGACTTTTTCGTAAAAAAGAATAATATAAAAAATCATTTCTTCGAGAACCTTTTAGGTTCGAGAAAAAAGACATACGTCAGTAGTGATGCTGGGAAAATAACTTTTAAAAAGTCCCTTCATTCCATTTACGTTTTGGTTATAGCAGATAGAAATATAACATAAGGAAATTAACCAAACGGAGGAATGAAAAATGACTGTTAAAGTTATTGATGCTATTTGTGGAGCAGGCAAAACAAGTTATGCAATTCAATATATGAATGAACATATGGATAAGTTGTTTATATATGTTACACCATTTTTGACAGAAGTTGAGAGAATTAAAAATCAGACTATTAAAGAATTCTTTGAACCGAATATTAAATCTGGAAACGGAAAGAAAATAAATCATGTTAAAGCTCTTGTTGAAGAAGCAGTAAATATTGTTATGACTCATGAATTATTTGCTAGGCTTGATGAAGAAACTTTATTCAATATAAAAAAAGAAGGATACGTTCTTATTATGGATGAAGTAGCAAACGTTCTTGATACAGTTAGTGATGTTGATAAAGATGACATTAGAGTAATGATTGATTCGAATCTTATTAAAATTGAGGAAGACGGGCAAATCACCTGGTTAGACCCTCTTTATCAAGGAAAGAAATTCAGTGATATAAAAATACTTAGTCTAAAGAAAAATCTGTTTCTCCATAATAATTCAATCATTTTTTGGACCATGCCTGTAAGTAACTTTAAGTCATTTAAAGATGTATATATACTAACTTATTTATTCGATGGTCAAATTCAGAAGTACTATTACGAAATGAAAAATATTAGTTATGAGAAATATTCTGTTCGAAAAAATGATGAAATGAAATATGAGCTAGTAACATATGATAGAACTCAGGAACCAAGAAGTTTAATTGGCAGTCTGCTAACTATCTATGAAGACTACCAGTCTTCTACTGGAAGAAAGAGCTCGATGAACTCAAATTACTTGAATAAGAGGAACAATCCTGAAAAAGCTTTGTCTAAAAATTGGTATGACAAAGCTGATGTTAAACAGGTTGAACAGATAAAGAAAAACTTAGTTTCTATTTTCAGAACTCAAAATCCTGTTTCTAATGATGAGCTATTTTGGACATCATTTAAAGGGCATGCTGCGTCTTTAAAAAATGTGAAATGTAAGTTAAATAAAAAGGATGATCGTTCAAAAGATAATTTCGTTCCCTTTAATACTAGAGCAACAAATGATTATGCTGATAGAAAAGCAACTGCATTTCTTCTAAATAGATTCATGAATCCAAATGAATATCAATTCTTTTCATACAGAGAAGTTGAAGTCGATGAAGAGTTGTTAGCAATATCAGATTTAATCCAATTCTTATTTAGAGGATGCATCAGAAATAATGAACAAATGTATTGCTATATTCCATCTGCAAGAATGCGACGATTATTGAAAAGGTGGATAAATTTTGAAATCTAGGAGGTATTTAAAATGTTTGTTGAAGTAGATCGTCATGGCTTTGGAGAAAGAGTTCAAATTACTAAGCCTCTTAAAGTTCCAAATCAAGTTAGACATATAACTTTGAAGCCTATTCAAAATGAAGACAATGAAGAAGTGAAAAGAATAAAAGAAAAATGGAAGGAAATGAAGGGAAGTCGTACAAAAAATGTCGGAAACATATATTAATATTAGAGAGATAAAAAGTTTCATAAATGTGAGAAAAACTGTCTAAAAATCGCTACTTGTTTATATTATAAATAGAGAGTCGTATAAGTAATAAAGCTTACTTATACAACTCTTTAATTTCCATATTAACCTCCTTTTTAATGCAAGTTAGGAAGAATCATTGTTACGTATGCAAGTAGTTCAATTAGAGATCCATTAAGCTTTTAAAGTTCCTTAATTCGAATTTTAAAAGTTTGTTGGATCTCGCTTCCTTAAAATTAAATAAAAGATTATTAGATAAAGCATTTGAAAGCATCCTTTTGAGTGTTTTATTTAGTAATTTTAGTTTAAATATTTAGGCGATACTTCGGTATCGTCTATTTTATTTTTTACAATTCACTGCTTTTAAAAGCAGTGTTAAGAACTTGAAAGGAAGTAATAAACAATGAAAATGGAACTTCGTGTTGCAGTCTCTGATTTACATACAAATACAGATGGAACAATGACAGTTTCCGGTTATGTTAATAAAACTGGCCAACTAAGTAATGTATTAGGAGTTACAAAACGATTTGTTGAGAAGATTTCTAAAGGAGCTTTCTCTCGTGCGATTCAATCGGCACAAAAAGATATTGATTTCCTTGCTGAACACAAGGGCGACTTAATTTTAGCTTCGACTCGCAACGGTTCTTTACGATTAACAGAAGATAATCAAGGCCTTTATATGGAAGCTACAATTACTCCTACATCATGGGGAAAAGATTATTACGAATTAATCAATTCTGGCATTCTCAGAAACATGTCATTTGGTTTCCGTACTATTAAAGACAGTTGGAGATCACTTGAATCTAATCTTTATGAACGAACAATTGAAGAAATGGAATTATTTGAGGTATCGGTTGTGAAAAATCCTGCGTATTCTCAATCAACAATCGCAGCTCGAGGCATCGATCTTGTTAAAGATGTTGAAATCCCGAAAGAAGTTAAAACAAACAATCAACTAAAGGAGAAGAGAGAAATGGAAAAGACGATAGTTAAATATGGTATTGAGGAACGAACACAAGAACAATTAGGACTAGAACAATTTGAGTCCTTTGTTTTAGGAAAACAAAATGGACAAGAAATAGCTGAAAATCGAAATAGTGAGGTAAGATTTAATACAACGGGAACAGCTGGTGGGGCCGTAATTCCTGAATCTGTTCACAATCAAGTAATTAAGAAAGTGGAAGAGCGTTCTCCTATTTTTGAAATGGCTCGTAAATTTCCATCAGTTGCAGGTACGTTAACGATTGCAAGGGAAGACAGCTTAGATGATGCAGGTTTTGTTGGTGAAGGAATTAATTTAAAACAATTAGCTATGGATTTTGAAACTGTTAAATTAGAACAGAAGAGAGCTGGGGCGGCTATCCGAGCTTCTAATCAGTTATTAAAGGATACTGCAATTTCAACATCAGATTATATTGCAGACCTATTATCACGTAAATTAATAAAAGCGATTGAAAAATCAATTTTAGTTGGTACCGGTGGAAATGAATTTAATGGTATAGTAAACGATACACTTGTTCCAACTGTGAAGGTAAAGAAAGTTGAAATTGATGAACTAATGGATTTGCATAATAGTATCCCTTACGATTATGCAGATGGAAATGCAGCATTTGTTATGGCACGTAAAACATATAACCAAATTGCTAAATTAAAAGATGCGTTAGGTCACTCTTATGTACAAAATGGAGTAGTAAATGGAAGACCTACAAGAACGTTATTTGGTAAAGCAATTTATATTACTGACGTTTTACCTGAATCGACACCAGTAATTTTCGCAAACTTTTATCATGCTTATGCAATAATGATTAAACAGGCTGCAAGATTACAACGAACAATTGATACTGAAAATGCTCTGGCAGGAACAACTACTTTCGTGTTGGATAGTTATATGGATGGAGCAGTCTATAATCCACAAGCTATCGCTAAATTAGTTGTTGCTTAAATTATTCGAACAACAGTAGATTATTTATTCAAAGGATCGGCATTCGCCGGTCCTTCTTTTTTTATTTTAAGCACTATTGAATGAGAGGTGGAATCATACAAATGAAAGAAATAGAATCAGTAATAAAATTTAGAGGTATACTTCGTGAAAATGATTATAGGCTATTGGTTGCACGTATAGCTACTCACTACTTAAAAGAAAAGGTGGGAAGTAAAACGGATTTACATAAAGCAGTAAACAAAGTACTAATATCACAACAGTTAGAACCAGTATCATTTAGTGTTATTCGTAATAACCTATATCCACAAAATGAAAGTAATACTTAAAGAGGTGAGATAAGCACTATCTTATATATGCGGATAAGGTGCTTATGAGAGGTGCTGTATATACATCTATAGGGTACAGCATTAAATGCGAATGTGAGGGGTTATATATAACGTTATGTATATACATCTCTATCAGAAGGTATTAGCAGATTAATAGCAGATACAAATGCAGATATAAACAGAATATAATCAGCAGTTATAACAGATATGTATGCTGATAGATAAGCAGAATGATATGCAGTGTGAACAGCATTAACAACAGCATACACATACGTAGTTACAACAGTTATAACATCAGTAAGTAAAGCAGTATCAATCAGCATTAATAGAGGATGATGTGAGCAGCAATAAGAAGCAGTAACTACAGTAGATGAAGCAACAACAACAGCAGATGCAACTACGATGATGATGCATTAATGTGTGTTGATTAATGAGGATGAAAAGGTGAGTGAAAATGTTGCTCAAACTAATGAAGGAAATGCAAAAACAAAACTCCGAAAAGTTCTCCGAAAAAAAGTCGATGAAAAAAACAAAAAAGTGTGCGGCTAAAAAAGTTTGGAAGATACCGCCTACCCCTTTAGAAAAAAACGAAAAATATCATGTAATAACGAGGGAGAGTACACTCACACACAAGGTACCAATTGGCCCAAACTCCGTTGAAATAAAAAAGATTATTCTGTACGAATAACCCTTCGAATTATTTTTTATTCTTTATCTTTTTTTTCATCTTCTCCCAACGATTGAGTGTCACGCCATTCAAGTGTAACTTTATCTCCGACTGCCATGCCTGGATAAGGTCTTATGTGAACCGTAACACCTTCACCAAATTCCTCTCGATTGCTTGGCTCATCTAGACTTGGGGTTTCTGGAAGGGCTAATCCTTCTTTTGAATCATTTTGCTTTTTATCAGACATATTCATCTTCTCCCTCTTAGTTCAATTTTAAATAGCCTCACCGATATTATTTCTTTTTTATGAAAGCTTATACCTTCTTTATCATCTAGTAGACGTTAGGTCTCTGACATTAAAGAAAACTCTCAGACTCCGTTGAAATAAAATAAAGCTCATTCTGATGAATGAACTTTATTTTTGAGCAGTCTTAACTGCTTCCATGAACTCGTAAACTTCTTTAATTAGTGGACTCTTTTGTAAATCAAGATGAAGCATAATATTCATGAATACCATAAGTTTTTCATCATCGTTTAATGCTTTGAACTCTCTGAACATCTCCGCATTGCTTTTAAGATCCATAATCTCACCCCTCCTTCTATCATACCACCATTTATTGTAAATAACCTCATATTTGTATTTGATTTCTACAAGTAACATTTTAAATTGTTTATCTCTCTAAGAATGTAATAACGCTTTAGAATGAAAAAGGGTGTTTAGATAATATGTAAAATTATATAAATTTATTGGTTTTTTTTGTATAATAATTATGAGTATATAGATTAAGGGGAATTTTTCTTATGGCAAAGACCATTAATAGAGATGCAGGAGATAAAACAAAAGGATTTAGACTACAAAGATTGAGAGCGATAAGCTTGCTATTCGACCAAATGGAAAAGAATGATGATAGAATTTCTGTATTTGCTTCTACAGAATATCTTGATGATGTTTATATAAAAAAAGTTTCTCCTGATGGAATAATTACATATACAGAAGGGGACAAAAATTACGATAACTCGAAAAAGTTTTCGTTTATGTCTAGAGAGGTAACAAATAGTTTGATAATCTTCTTAGATAATTGGTTGAATTGTGATATGAGTGATACTCTATACTATTGTTTTTATACAAATATCCAGTATACATACGAAAAAGATAATACTCCAACAATAAAAAAATTAGGAATAGAGTTACCAGAAAAGCCGATATTAGACTATTTAATAGCATATGAATTTAATAAGGAAGTAATAGAGTGTATAAAGAAACGACTGTTATATGAATATGAAGAACAATATAAAAATAAAGAGGAAAATGGCTATTTAGGAGTAATTAAAGAGTTCGAATATGCAAAATGGGTCAGTTTTTTTTCGAGAATAAGTTGGCAATTTGGCCAGTATGATGAAAAAGAATTAGAAGTAGCGTTAATAGATAAATTGGAAAAAAGGTCATTTTTAACTAATATTGATGTTTTGGGGAATGAAGATCTTATTATCAATTTACTAGAAAATAAATTTGGAGCTAATGAAAAATTTAATGATGCTATGTCCAAACATGTAACATCAGCTCATGTGGAAAACATCTTACTCAGAATAGCTAAGGATATAGTGAAAAAAGACAGTGATCCGGTTTATAGTGTATGGGAAAATTTAGAACCACCTACCGATAATAGGGGATTAAAAGATAAAATTTTCGATGTAGATAAAGACTATAAAAAAAGGAAAATAGGTTTGAAAGCAAGAGACATTGCATCTATTAAAGAAGAATTCCAGCAGCTATCTGACCAAGAACAAGGATCATATAGATATAGGATTTTTGAGGCGTGTCAAAAAAGATTAAATGAATTACTTGATAAAGAACTTCCGGTTGATGTGGATGGTTGGCTTGAAGAGTTATTTGAGGTATCAAAGAAGCACTTAGAAGATAAATCTAAAGATTATTCATACGTTATTCAGAGTGATGATGCTATACAAAAAGTCATTTTAGAGTTAATAGATAGCTGTTTTTTATCTTTTGATGAGAAAGGTTTTTACGATGGGAACATATAACGAGCAAATAAAGAAAAGAATAATGTTTACTAAGGACAGCGATTATTATTTTATTACGTATAATTCATTGTTAATATTAGATCATTTAAATTGTTATGAAGGTAAATCGAATTTTTATGATTATAGAAAATTAATATACATTTTACCTTTTATAGCCGAAAATACTCTTTTAAAGATCGTTACTAAAGAAGTTTCTTTAAAGGAAGAGGAAATAAAGATGCTAGAGGATATATATATAAATGCTAGATTGCGTGAGCCGATACTAAAATCTATTCTATTCACTCTTGAAAAAAAAGGTTATATAAAAATGGAGAAGAATAAAACTAGAAAAAGCATAGACGTACAGTTAGTTCCAAATTCGATTTCAAGTGATTTTTTGAACTCAGAAATATTTACAGTTGAGTCTAAAAACATCGCTCTTTTTAAATCGTACTATCAAAGACTAACGGTAATAAGCCTAGAAAGTTTAATTGCAAAACTTTTCAAGGAGAAAGGAGTGATTGTATGGGATATTTAAAGGTGGAGCGAGTTTTTTATGAAGGTGATAATTATTATTACGAATCACCATTATTTGAGAATGGTATAAATATTATAGAAGGTGAAAATGGAACTGGAAAGAGTACTTTTTCTAATTTACTAAGTTTCTCTCTTGGTAATTATGTAAGAGAGTTCGATAAAAGAGAAAGCAAGAAACATAATGAAATTGTTAATGATAAAAATAATTATGTCTTAACAACTGTTTCGATTGATGACAAAAAATATAAATTAAAAAGATTTTTTAATGATAATCGAATTTTTGTAGAAGAAGATGGAGAGATACAGGACTATTTAATTCACAGACCGCAAAATGATATTAAAATTTTTTCTGATTGGTTGCTCGAAAAATTAGGTATTCCAGTTGTCGAGTTTTTTCAAGGAACAGCTCAGTCTAAGTTGAATTTTTCTGATTTATTTAGATTAATTTATTATGATCAAAAGACTGTTCCTGAAAAAATTTATAAAGAAGCAAGAAATGATGGTAATTTTGTTTCGGACTCAGAATTTATGAGGAAAGTTATATTTCAAATGCTAATGGGTCATGAGTTTTCTGAGTATTATCGATTAATTGGGAAGCTCAATAAGGATAAAAGAACTAAGAGCAAATTAAAAGCGAGAGAAGACGGATTTGTTGATATTGCTAAGGAATTTGGTTATGGGGAATTACGTAATGAAACTTTAGAAGAAATAAAAAGTTTAATAGATGAAAAAAAATTACAACTCCAAAGATTGGAAATTTATGAAGGGAATTTGCTTAAGGTAGATGAAAATCCTTCTGAAAGTATCTCTAAAGTAAGAAACTACAAAAAGGAATTAATCGAAATAGAACTTAAAATCGAAAATGCCTTAAATAAAATAAATAGGTTGTATAAAGAAATACATAATATAAAAATATTAAAAGAAAATACTATGTTGGAAGTTACACAAATAAAGAAAATTATTCTAACTCATGAAGAACTAAATCTGTTTTCACCAGATACATGCCCTTATTGTGTAAATAAAGTCACAAGAGCAGAGGGACACTGTATATGTGGAAGAGAAGTATCCGAAAATGAATATGAAAAATTTTTTTATTCCACTGATGAATATCTAACTATACTAAAATCAAAGCAAAAATCTGTTGAAACCTTAGATATTGCAATCCAATCATGTGATGATGAATTTTCTATACTTCATGAAGAGCTTGAGAACCTTAAAAAACAAAAACAAAATAAGTTGAAGCTGATTAATGAAAGTAAAAAAGATGCTGAGAGAAATACAAATGTTGCTGTTATAAAAGAGGTACAGCAGAAAAAATTCAAGCTTAAGGAAGAGATTACATCCTTGCAACAAAACTATAAAGTAAAGAAGAATTTTGATGATATTAGTAAGTTGCTTATAGCAGTAAACAATTCGATAGCAGCAACAAGCGCTAAGTTAATAAAGAAAGAAAACGATGCACAAAAGGAAATAAAGATTCAAATCGAAAAATTTAATGAGATTTATAATAGTTTATTAGTAGATATAAAGGAAGATATTTATAAGGCTAGAATAGATGAAGAAAATTACATGCCAATTATAAATGAAGGAGAATATAAAGAGGCAAGTGTTGATGTTCCTATTAGACTAATGTATTTTCTAACATTATTAAAAATGTCAATAAATAATTCAAAGGTTCCTTTTCCAAGGTTTTTATTAATAGATACCCCTGAAAATTTAGGGATAGATAAAGATAATTTAGAAAAATCAATGGAGAAGTTTACAACTGCGGAAGAAGAGCCAGAAAAAAATAATTACCAAATTATTTTAACGACCGGAATTGATAAATATCCTGAGGAATTCTCTGTATTTAAGAGAGGGAGATCTTTATATAGAAGTCAGAAACTCTTGTCAAAAAAACAGTAGTTAATAAAATATCAATTTTATTATTTATTTTTATCACCTCGATATTAGAAAATCGAGGTGATTTTTTTATTACATATAAATGTAAATAAACTCTTATAAAAGTTTGAATGTTGAAGAATACGTACTAATGGTTTGAAAAGGAAATCTAAAATTTAATTTCCATAAAAAGGAATTTTTGATATAATATAATCATAGCGATATATTAAAATTTAAAAGGAGAAGTGAGTATGAAAAAGAAAATATTTATTTGGTTAGGATCAATCGTAGGGTTAGTTGTTCTTACAATTGGCATAACTCTCGGACTAATACATTTTGCAACCAAATCCGCAGACAAGAAAACAAGTGCTGAAGTAGAAACGAGCAAATATAAAGAAGCTCCGAAGGAGGAAGAAGAATCAATCACCGCCCAAATTGATGGTGTTTTCATGAATCTTCCTATTACTGAAAGTTCTAGCGAAGAAGAGGTTCTTACAGCAATGCACCATATGAGTCACCAAAAAGTAATCGCTCAAAAGAAATGGGGAGTTATCCCAATGTCTAGAAAGAATGCAGAGAAAGTACGAGACATCTTAAATAACAGTAACTTTGAAAAGAAAGCAGAGCTTTTAGCAATTGCTGAAAGGTGGGTTAAAGGAGACTACAGCCAAATCGTACTTGATCATAACTACTTCTGGTCTACTCAGGGTGGTACTGTTGGTAAAGCTACTGGAGTTTTAGATTTAGCATCCGAGAAAGAATTCGTTTCAAATAACTTCGGTGAAGAAATCTTAGCACAATTAGTTAAGCAAGGCGATTTAATAAAATAAAGCTACATAATAAAAGGCTATGAAGAAGCTTCCCTTTAGGGAGGCTTTTTTATTTTTTTTAGTTTTTGATTTACACTTTTCATTCTCTCGATAAAAAAACGATAGGGACATAGAACACAGACAAAACGTCTCGCATATCATATCGGCAGAGGTGAGAGGCATCATGAATTTTAAATACAAAGAAATTGGAAAGTTTGATGCTCGTAAAGCAGCAAAAGCCCTCCTTGAATTGGCACAAGAAATAAAACTAGAAGATGAAAAAGAACGTAAAAATGAAGATAAAAATGATAATGAGAAAGCAAGTTAAACCCGTACATATTCAGTGTGTACGGGTTTTTCTTTCTGATTTATAATTATATAAAGGAGTGATACACATGAAGGTGAACGAATATTCCGTTGATTTAGAGGATATAAAGAAGATGTTGGAACTTTACACAAAATTAAAGGATACGGATATTTTCAAGGAGTTTTACGAAGAAGAACTTAAGCCAATAAAAATAGAAAGATTACAAAT
>NZ_JBQENW010000017.1:0-90309 GCF_052044835.1 Bacillus sp. 22475
AAGTGCTTCGACTGACCCTTCAGCTAAAGGTTGTTTTAATTGTTTATTTGAATCTTTTTTCATGGATGGACGCCCCTTTTTCTTAGATTGAAGGGCATCAATTCCTTGTGTTTCGAGCTGTTTTTTCCAAACAGAAATCGTTGAAGGGGCAGGAATATTAAAGATAGCTGCTGTCTCAAATAAGGACATACCGTTTTCAATCATAAAGTTTAGTATGTCTAGTTTAAATTGTTGTGTGTAATTTGTACATCGTTTTAGAAAAGCTTCCAGACCATTCTGTTTATATTGGTTTACCCAATTCAAAATGATTGTGTCACTTATACCGAGCGATCTACCCATTTCTCGATAACTTTCATTTCCGTTCAAATAACGTAGAACGATTTGTATTTTTTCATCAGCTGTAAATTTAGCCATAGAAAAACTGCACCTCCAATTGTTAGACTGTGTCTAACAATTGGGGTGCAGTTCATAAATCAGTGCTCTTTTTATTAGAAATTGCTTAGTTCTTAAAAATAAAATTATTACGGACAATTCACAATGGTAATAATGACGCTAGCCATTGTTCCAGGAGAATCAAGAAGTGAAGCAGTAACGGTTACTGTTCCAGGCCCATTAGCGGCTAGAAATACAGCGGTAAAGTTACCTGAGGCATTGGTAATGACAGCAAGAGGAACCATGAAAGCAAGAGATGGGTTACTAAATGAAAAACTGACCACTACTCCTGGAGTAGGACTACCGTTTACTAATACTTGACCCGAAAAAAATAAAGTATTATTTCCTTGAGTGGATACACATGCTGTGGTTTCGTTAGAAGTCAAGGTAATAGATGCAGGTCCAGCAGGAAGATTAAATCCAGTTGGTCCAGTTGGTCCAGTTGGCCCAGTTGATCCGGTTGGTCCAGTTGATCCGGTTGGTCCGGTTAATCCAGTTAGTCCGGTTAATCCAGTTAGTCCGGTTGATCCGGTTGGCCCAGTCGGTCCAGTTGGTCCGGTTGATCCGGTTGGCCCAGTCGGTCCAGTTGATCCGGTTAATCCAGTAGCTCCTGTAGAACCGGTGGGACCGGTAGGGAATTGAAAAGGTTGAACAGGTGGAAGTGTAGGTCCAATAGAACCCGGATTAAGTGCAGCAAAAGATAAAAACTTGTCCATTATTTATCACCTCTAAAAATCGTATTACTAATAGTAAATGTAGTGATAGAGCAAAGTGAAACGGACAAGCGGTTGTATTTTAACAAATTAAACAAAGTAGTTACATGATAGAAAGAGAGATTAGTATGATTCCTTTAGAAATTAAATATAAAAAGGCGATTATCTTCAAATCGCCTTTTAGGTAATGCCGTGTAATTTTATTCAGTTATTTGAAATATAGTTTCATTTTGTTTAGAAAATCCATACAGTTTCCTTGCGAATTTTAAAATTTCTTCTTCACTACTTGTTAAAGCCTTAACATCATTTTTAAGGGAATGACTATCCTTCTTTATAGAAGATAATTTTTGTTGCTCCGTATTAAGTGTGATTTGTTTTTCTTTAATCATTTCTTGTTGATTATTCAGAGAATATTGAAGGACAAAAATTATAGGTAATATAAAAGCCAAAGTAGTTATAATACGGCGTCTTGTTTTTTTTATACTACCTTGTTGGGTATTAGGATTCACTTGCTGTGAGGGTATATTAGGATTTGATTGGTGTGATGATACTTTTGGGATGTTTCCCATTAAAATGCCTCCATTACTAATCGTAGAATTTAAACCGTTTAAAAGTATTATAAATGTTCAATAGGGATTTTAGAAGATATTTTAATATAGGCGAGTTTGTAAAATTTAAAAAAATTTTTATTTAAATAAAAGAAACCCCGATTGTCTGTGGGGCTCCTGAAGATAATGAAAATACTCGACTAATTAAAGGTTCCATGAATTTTTTGGTGAAAATGCCGGTAAATTCGTCTGAATTAATGAGAGCATCTAAAGCTTTATACGTACGTGAAGTAATTAAAAATCGATTTATAAGAGTTAGCTTGTTTTTTCTTAATACCCCACTTAATCAGTAAATATATATGTCTGTTGAAATCTTTACGTGTTCATTGACAAAAAGCTGACTATATTCAGTCAGCTTTTTGTATAATACATTCTAGTATTTATCGGTTCCAAAAGACATATTCTTTCCTTTACGTTGACATCAAAAATATTACCAATTTTTTCTTTTACAATGGCAACAAATAAAGAAACATTTACAATGACACTTATTTCGTTTAGAACTCCAATCATCATCACGATGACACTTTTCTTTAGATTTCCACCAATCATCATCACGATGACACTTTTCTTTAGATTTCCACCAATCATCATTACAATGTTTTTCCTGAGAACTCCAATCATCATCACAATGATGCTTTTCTTTAGATTTCCACCAATCATCACAACAATGCTTTTTCTGAGAACTCCAGCAATCATTTTTCCAGGACATTTATTTCTACCTCCTTTCAATAGTGTTCATATTATTCTATGTTTTAATAAAAAAATGGCTTGTTTATTAACCTACTATTTTATCTTTATATGATAGAGTGTCTTCTACTCGATATAGAATTCATACAAACTATGCTAATTTTTAAGAGAAAGTGGAGAGAACTACTACTAGTTATGGTATTTTTCAATAAACACTTGTTGAAGAAAATGTTCTGATTACAAATAATATCTTATTTTCGAGTACGCTTTTTAAATGTATATTTCACAATGAAAAATGGGAAATCCACAAATAAAGTCTATGTATATGTGAGTTAATGGGGAAATCTAGTGTGTTTTTAAGGGGTGTCTTATTTAAAAGAAAAAAGGTTTGTTTTAGAAAGTGGTGTCTAAACATTAAATGGAGTAGGACTAAATTCACGGCCGCTCATTAAAAAGCTTTTAATTAGGAGAAGTCTGTTTTTATAATGAATAATGAAAAGAAAGTTTGGTACAATTGTTTGTTTTTTTCTTTTTATGTGTTTGCCTCGTACCCTTTTAAGCTAGTGGACATACTTTACTAATAGAAAGGATTAGGGGGTGAGGTATTGGGTTCTCGATTTAATAATTGTAAAAAGAAGTGTACATGTAAACAAGATGATTGTTGGGAAGTATTCGAAGAGTGTAAAAAAGAACAGCATGAGAAATGTGATAATTCTTGTGTACAAGGAATTAGAGATGAACTTAAGAAATTAATTAATCGAACAGTTCAAATTAATACAGAGGGACGTACTTATGTAGGTACTGTTTCGTCTGTAAGTTGTGATGTAGTTAGGCTTGCGGCTATTCCTGGATCGGTTGGAGTAATTATTTCCATTTGTAAAATTGAAGCAATTTTCCCACCTGTTACAACGGTTACTGCTGACTTTGATTTTAATGGTATTGATGTAGCAAACAAAGCATAATTATGCTGCTTTTTTGTAAAGCCATTCACATGAATGGCTTTATTTTAATTTCATATAAAAGGAGAATATATTCTTTATATAGAAATAAGTTCGAGGTTATAAAGTATGATGTACGAAAGGGGCATGGAAGTGATTAAACTAAAAACCTTTAAAAAATCTGATTTTAAACAATTAATAAATTGGATTAATTCTGAAGAATTTCTAATACAATGGTCAGGAAATGCATTCACATTCCCTTTAGACGAACAGCAATTAGAGAAGTATATAGAAAGTGCAAATACACTCGCTTTCAAAGTGGTAGATGAAGAGACTTCAGACGTTATTGGTCATATTTCGCTTGGGCAAATAGATAATATTAATAAGTCGGCTAGAATTGGAAAAGTATTAGTTGGTAATACGAAAATGAGAGGACGTTCTATAGGAAAACATATGATGAAAGCAGTACTTCATATTGCTTTTGAAGAATTAAAACTACATAGAGTAACTCTTGGTGTGTATGATTTTAATACATCGGCCATTTCATGTTACGAAAAAATAGGGTTTGTAAAAGAAGGCTTATTAAGAGAGTCAAAAAGAGTAGGAGAAACGTATTGGAATTTATGGGAAATGAGTATGTTAGAATATGAATGGAAGAAGTAGCAACGATAGTAATTTATAATTATATTATGTTAACAAAAGGGGCTTGGTGGGTATAGTGGATAATAAAACAAAAATAATTTCAATTGCAGCTGTTTCGGGGGGAGGTAAAACTACAATTACAGAAAGATTAAAGCATAAGTTTAAAAACTCAAAAGCTCTATATTTTGATAGTTACACATTTGATAAATCTCCTGCTGATATTTGTAAATGGATTGATGATGGGGCGAATTACGACGAGTGGGTATTAACACCATTAATTCATGATATTGAGCAACTTATACAAAATAATACCTTAGACTATATTATTGTAGATTATCCTTTTGCATACTTAAATAGTGAGATGCGAAAATTCATTGATGTAACTATATTTATTGACACGCCTTTAGATATTGCGATGGCTAGAAGGATTTTGCGAGATTTTAAGGAAGGTACAATAGATGAAATACATAATGATTTGGAACACTACATGACATATGCGAGAAAAGCTTATTTAGAGGCAATTCATACTGTTAAGCCGAATTCAGATATCATATTGGATGGTTCTTTATCTGTAAGTGAAATAATTAATCACGCTGTAGAGGAACTTGGCCGAAGAGAAGTGATTGTCAATGGTTAAATGTATAGAGGAATATATACAAGTTGCTGATTTTAAAATGTATACGAAAATATTCCAAGGAAAGAAGCAGCAGCCTGTTATTATATTGGAATCAGGCTATGGTGATTATTCGAAGGCATGGAATCAAACTGCTGAAGAACTGACGGAATATGCTACGATACTTACATACGATCGGGCTGGATTAGGCAAAAGCGGGAAGAGTTCCAAGAAACGTATTAGTTCTGAAATGGTAAAAGATTTGAGAACATGCTTAAATCTTTTACAACTGAAGCCACCTTATATTTTTGTAGGACATTCTTTTGGTGGTATAAATGCACGTTTATTTACTGATTTTTATCCTGAAGATATGTTGGGAATAGTTTTGGTTGATTCGACACCAGAAAATTATAAAGAAGCATTTTTGCCAATCATGTCTCCAGAATTTCAAGAAGCTTACTATAAACAATTTGTACATGAAAGTTCTTATGAAGAGTTTATGTTTAGTCTGGGTGAAGCAGATAAATATTGTCAGTTGACGAGAGATATTCCACTCGTCGTGTTAGCTGCTGGTAAAAAAGCTTTTTATTCGCAAGATGCACAAATAAAATGGTTACAATTGCAAGAAGAATTATTACGATTATCAAACAAAAATAAACTAATAATTGCAGAACAAAGTGGTCATTATATTCAAAAAGATGAACCACATTATATAACAGATGCTGTTAGGTGGATAATTGAAGTAAGGGAGAGATAAATGTGTACACTTTATTTCAATATAATTGGCAAGTAAGAGATGATTGGTTTAAGTGGTGTGAACAACTTTCAGAGGAAGATTTACTTTGCAAACTGGGGGTATGTTAGAAACATTATTTCATATTGTAGATGTAGAGTATAGTTGGATTAGTGCTCTTCAAGGATAAGAAGATAGAGAACAGCAATTTAAAGATTATCAATCGATTCAAAAAGTGAAAGCGTTATTTGATTTATATAAACGAGAACTTGAAGTTTTTTTGCAGTCATAATTATCTAGCCTAGAATGCTAGCGCACTTAAAATAAGCCGTATAAAAAGTTAATCATTGGTGCTTTGATTATATAACGTCGGCGAAATAAATAGTGTGAAGGACAGCTATTCTAACAAGTATTTTATGTAACGTTCGTATATTTAAATTTTTTTGTAATTAATCGAATTCTAATTTTTTAGAAACGGATAATGAGGTATGGGTGGTGCTCTTTTTATTGAATAAAATGAGTTGATTTTTCGGAATTTCCTTACAATATAAAAATTAAAATTTTATTTGTTGTTAAGAAAATATATGAGGAAAATAAAAAAAGAGGGCTAATGCCCTCTTTTTCTTTTAATTTGGTAATTAATCACAGATTGGTATCCCAAGCACTCTTAGAGCTAATGCTACTTGAAGGGAAATCTCTAATCTAGCAATTTCAATACCAGCTACTGAAAGAACTAAAAAAGGTTGTCCGTTTACAAATACAACGCAACTATCCATAGTTAAACCTCCTTTCTAGTAATCTACTATAGTATATGAGTAGAACTTTAAAATGTAATAGTTAAATTGTTGGATTTAATAGAATTAATAGATTAACCCATTTAAACTAAACAAACGAACACAACGAAAGGAAACAGAGATGGATGTATGCCTCAAAAAACATAGGTTTTAAGACATGTAATGGGATATGAAATTCATCATATTGGTCAGCTGTCTGTATGGGCGAGGAAGTTAAACTTGCAACCAGTTTCAGCAAATTTGATTGGAAGAGGATGATAGAATTAAAAACCGACTTGCATCTTAAGCGCAAGTCGGTTTTATATATATAAGAAGATTTCTTAATTGAAATCCTCGGATTTTTTCTGACGTATATGTAAAAACATTAAGGTGGTAATGATTAAAAAAATCATTATAGTTTGTATAATTAAATTTTTAAACTGAAGCAATATTGTCCAAGATGTAAGGGCGTCTTTAAAAGCTTGGAGTGCAGAGTACGAGGAAGGATCAAAACCATACTGTAGCAACTTTTTTGTTTCAATAAATGAAATGTTTTCTTCATCTGCATCTAATATTACTGAAATTAGTCTAGTATCTCCAAGTTTTGCTGTACTGACAAAACTATAATTACCGTTAGTTGAAAAACTAGTTTGTAAGCCATCAACACCTTGAAGTTTAATGTTTTCATTAAGGGAATATATCATTTTATTCGTATTGAAAACCTGGGAATCTTTGAAGGTAAATTGGTAAGAGGTTAGTTTCGTAATATTCAATACATCTGGAAAATCTTTTACTAATCGTGCAGCTAGTTTAGCTGCGTCTATTGCTGTTGTAGTTGATTGTTTATTTGTATCATGATTAATTCCAGTAGAGTTTAGAAATGGAGATGGTTGTAATAACTGTAGTTCTTTTGCTTTTTTATTCATTAATATTGTAAAGTTATCTTCATTTCCAGCAATGTGTTCTGCTAGAGCGAGTGCAGAACGATTATTCCCTGCTAGTAGCAATGCATGAAGTAAATCACGAACCGTTGTTTTATCATTCGATGTTACTTGTATAGGGCTTGTTTCTACTCGGAAAACTTCGTTACTTATTTGTACGAAGTCATCTAACTGTATCTTTCTATCATTTAGTTGCTCCAATACGATATATTCTGTCATTAATTTAGATAAAGCAGCTGATTGTACTGGAGTTTCTTCATTTTTTTTATAAACAATTTCACCTGAATTAGCATTTATTAAAATAGCTGATTTAGCTTGAATAATCGGACCATTTACATAAAGGTAAAAATATAAAACGATAAGTGCAGTAATGAAAAAAGATAATAATAAAATAGCGAATTTTTTTAAGAATTGCATAAGCGATCCTCCTATTATGACATCAATAATAGTATTGTAAAAAGGAATGCTTAATTAGGAAGAAAGAAAAGGTAAAGAATTTCTAAAGAATTATAAAGGATTATTAAATTTAGGGTAATTATGGAAAAAGTTCAATTTCTTATATGGTAAGAAATTGAACTTTTTATTTGTAATATTAACATTTGTATGGGAGTAGTTTTACAGTGAATGTTGTTTTTTCGTCATCACTATATACTTCAATTGTTCCTTTATGCAACTCGACTATACTTTTTGCAATTGCTAATCCAAGTCCAGATCCACCAGTGTTTGTAGAGCGAGATTTCTCAACGCGATAAAAACGTTCAAAAATATGAGGTAAATCCGTACTAGGAATAGGTTGTCCGTAATTTGTTATATCAATTGTAATCATATTATTGCTTTCATAAGCAGTAAGGTCAATATAGCGACCTTCGCTTCCATAAGCGATAGCGTTTATAATAAGATTTTCAAACACACGCACTAATTTGTCACCATCAGCTAATACCATGAGCTTTTGAGACGGGAAAGAAGGCCGACATTCTATATTAGCTTCTTGAACCTGTATGCGGAATTGAACAGTTAATTGTCCAAGTAATTCTACAATATCAATAGGAACAGAATACAAGCTTAATTCTTTATTTTGAACACGTGTATATTCGAACAAGTCATTCATTAATGCATTAAGACGAGTTACTTTATCGTAAATGACTTGAATATAGTATCGCAATTCCACTTCATCTCTATAATTATCATGATGGATTAAATTTACGTATCCAACTATAGAAGTAAGGGGAGTGCGTAAGTCATGTGATACATTTGTAATAAGTTCACTTTTTGCTTGTTCAGCTTGTCTTTCTTCATCAATGGAGACTTTTAATTGTTCAACAATTTCATTGACCCCGATTGCTAATTCTTCTAGATAATTATGATTTACAATAGAAACTTTATGATTGAAGTTTCCATTTGCAATATAACGAATTTCTTCTATCATTTTTTTTATACAAGTTTCATAATAAAGTTTTTTCTCGTGACGATAAAAAATGTAAAGATAGGATGAAAAAATAGAAAATAAAAACAAATAAGATACAATCATCATCCATAAAGACTCTTTAATCCCTTTATACTTTTCATAACCAAAAATTCGAATGAATTCTTTACCGAGTTCAGTTAGAGTAAGTGAACTCTCAATTACACTCGTAACGAGGCGATAAATAATTAGTTCAGTAATAGGAGTGAGTGTGATAGCTAATAAAAGCCAAAAAATAAGTTTCCATTTAGGAATATCTTTTAATATATCAAATGCTTCATTTCTCAATTTTATAGCCAACTCCCCAAACAGTATGAATAAATTTTTCTCCATTTATTACTGTTTCAAGTTTATCTCGTAAGTTGCTAATATGGACCATTACCGTCTTATTTGAACCATAACCATCTTCATTCCAAACGCGTTCGAAAATTTCTTCTGAACTAAATACTCTTCCTGTATTACTCGCAAGTAAATATAAAATATCGAATTCAATAGAGGTTAGTTTAATGTACTCTCCATTTACTTTAACTGTATGATTATGTTTGTGTATTTCAACAGAGCGAATACGAATAATACCATCTTCATTCTTTTGCGAAGTAGCATTTTGGAAAGAGGATCTTCGTAATAAAGCTTTCACTCTAGCTACTAATTCTAATGGATTGAATGGTTTGATCATATAATCATCAGCACCTGTCATAAGGCCTAATATTTTATCCATATCTTCTGCTTTTGCACTAAGCATTAGAATTGGTACAGTATTATTTTCACGCACTTCCTGACAAACTTCTAATCCGTTTCGTTTTGGCATCATAATATCCAAAATCATAAGGTCAACTTCATATGTAGAAACCTTTTGCAATGCTTCATCGCCATCATAAGCTTTATAAATGTTATAGCCTTCATTTCGCAAATAAACAGCAAGTAATTCAACAATTTCTTTATCATCATCAATAATTAATATATTTTTATTCATTGTGTAGTTCCTTTCCTTACAAATCATCAACATTACTATAATATCAAACATTTATGTACTTGTAGCGATGATTCTGTATAAAATTTCATGTAACGTATTAAAAAGGAGTAAAAAGATTAATATCGAATATAAAGTAAAAAGGATATTTGGATTCTATATTATACTGAAAGTTAGTTGTAAGGGGGATTTGCTATGCTGTATGACGATATATATTCATTTACTCCAACTGGAAAAATAGACAATGATATTAAAGCTTTTCTACTAAAATATAATAAAGAGTTTACATATAAACATTCAATTCGTGTGGCAAATGAGGCAAAAAAGATTGCAGAAAAGTTTCACGTAGATAAAGAAAAAGCAGCAATTGCAGGATATTTACATGATATTAGTGGAATTTTTCCGAACGAGGAGCGGATTGCAGTTGCTGAAGAATTTGGGGTAGAAATAGTGGAAGCAGAAAGAAAATTTCCTATGATTATTCATCAAAAATTATCGAGAGTAATCGCAAAAGAAATATTTAAAGTAGAAGATGAAGAAATTTTAAATGCAATTTGTTGCCATACAACGTTGCGTAAACATGCAACGAAGATGGATTTAGTATTATTTGTTGCAGATAAAATAGAATGGGATCAAAAAGGGAAGCCACCATATTTAATAGAAATAAAAAAAGGATTGGAAAAATCTTTGGAAAAAGCAGCTTTTGTATATATTTCATATTTGTGGGAAAGGAAAGATACATTGAAAGTTATACATCCGTGGCTAGAAGAAGCATATCGGGATTTAAAAGGAATTGTACAGTAGAAAGGACAAGGAAATGCAATTAAAAGAATATATGAATCAAACATTTCCAGGAGTTACATTAGGACCCTACTTATATTCTCAGTGGGGAAATCATTTACATTTTGATTTCGGAAAAGATAAATATCAAATTGTAGAAGGAACCAACGATTTAAATATGGAATACTTTTCTCAACTATATACATATAATAAATTCTTATTTGAAGACATATTTTCAAAAGAAGATGTAGTGTTTGTAGTGACAAATGTTTATAGATTTAAAAAGGAAAACATAAAAACTCCACAGAAAATAAATGTATACAATAAATATATTAAGAAAAGAGATTTAAGATTTCATATAAGACAAGAAACGTTACCGTTTCTATTTGAAGATAAAGAAGCAGATTTATATTGTACATATCAATTTTCTTTAAAATGTCTCGTAGAAGATATTAAGTATGAATCGCTTATACAAGCTGCTAATCATGAGGATTTCTCTGCTCTGTATCCTCGATTTGGACGAAAAAAAGAAATTTCTTATCCAGATGTATTTCTCATAAATGAAACGAAAGATATTGTCATGTTTATGTATGATGATAGAGGATGTGAAGTAATTGCGAAGAATAAAGAAATAATACGAGATTTATATAAGAAATACAAAGAATGGATTCCAGATTATGAGCGAGAAAGTATAGATAACTTATTTAAATGACAATAGGGGAAGTGAAGCGTGTAATGAAACGTATTGCAATAGTATCTGCATGGGAACCAGAACTGACGTATTTGCATCAACATTATCCGAGTGAACGTGTTGAAAAAAGAGCAGCTTGGGAATTTCATTTTCATACTATTAATGAGCTGGAAATTATATCAGTTGTTACTGGTGTCGGTAAAGTAAGCTGCGCTAGTTGTGTACAATTGTTAATTAGTGAGTTTCAGCCGGATGAGTTGTTTATGGCAGGAATATGCGGAAGTTTATCAAACAAGGTGAAAAACGGTCATATTGTAGTGGCACTAAACGCAATACAACACGATGTTACTGCAGCTGGCTCAGGGGAAGATGTTTTTAATTTATATAACGGTAGAACAGCACCTATTGAAACAACAAAATCACTTGTAAGAAGAATAAAAAAAATACGATCATATGATCCAATACATTTCGGTACATTTTTATCCGGAGATCAACGTATTCGTAGTTCAGAAATGAGATATTTACTCCATACCGTATATGGAGCATTGGCAGTTGATCAAGAAGTAGCAGCTTTCGCCTATGTGTGTCAAATAAATAAAAAACCATTTCTATGTTTAAAAGCTGCTTCAGATCAGGCTAATGATAAAACGAAAGAAGAACAAAAAATCTTTAAAATGCTAGCATGCGAAAGAGCATGTGAGCATTTAATTGCTTTTTTGCGTGTTTATGAGATTAATGTAGTAAATAATAGATAGTTTGTTATAAAACAAATTAAAAGTGAGTTATATGTAGGGAAATGTCCGTTCATTTCAAATTAAGAGCTGAAATTTATAATAGATGGAATATATTATATGGGTACATGTTGAGGTTAATACAAGCAATTGGAGGGCAATTTTATATGATTCAATATAAAAGGTGTAGTGAAGTGAATATTGATTTAGTATATGAAGCTTTTAAAGATGGATTTTCCGATTATATTATTAAGATGGAAGTTTCAAAAGGGGATTTTATACACCGTTTTTTGGGACCAGAAGGTAATTTGCTAGAACATTCTTTTCTTGCTTTAGACGATGACAAATCAGTTGGCGTAATATTAGGTGGTATAAAAGATTATGAAAGTATAAAGACTATGCGCTGTGGAACATTAGCGGTTCATCCTAATTACCGCGGTATTGGTGTGAGTCAAAAATTATTTGAACTGCATAAAGAAGAGGCGATTCAACATGGATGTAAGCAACTTTTTCTCGAAGTCATTGTAGGAAACCACCGAGCGATTCATTTTTATAATAAGTTGGGCTATGAAAAAGTGTACGATCTTTCTTATTATAATTTAAATGATTTGACTAAAATAATGAATAAAGATTGTAAGGATATTGAAGTAAAACAATTAGAATTTCCAACTTTTAAAGATGAAATTCAGAAATGGTTAAACTTCCATATAAATTGGCAAAATGATATTGATTATATCGAACAAACAAATAATGTATTTTATGGTGCATATGTCGATAATGACTTAAAAGGCTCTCTATGTGTAAATGAACAAGGTAAAATTAGTTTTATTTTCGTAGACAAAGATTATAGAAATATTGGTGTTGGGATGAAATTATTACAAGTAGCAAGAGAAGAATTACATTTATCAAGTTTATCAATTGGGTTTTCTAACAATAATTTATTGGAGGGTTTTTTAAAGAAATGTGGATTTGAAAAGAATTCTTTAGCGCAATATGAAATGTATTTATTACTCTAATAGCGGAAAGATTTATTCTTTTCGTTTTTTATTTTGCTGTTATGTTGGTAAATGCTCCGCAACTATAATTTATAATGAGAGGGATTTTGTTTATCCTTAAGTTATTTTTTTAATTGTCAATTTTATGCTAATAATTTTCTTTGTATAATATTCTAATTTTATGTAGAATAGATACGATGGGAGGGAATGAAATGAATAATGGATTAAAGTTTAAGATTTTTGAATTGCATTGTCTCGTTCAAAAGACTTATTCTGATATTAAAATGGCATGTGATATTGCTATTTATCAAGAAAACACTTCTAAATATTTAATTTCATTAGGATTTTTAAATAAATCATATATGACTTATATAGAAGCAAAAAGATTCTATCGCGAAAATGAAGAGCTTGTAAGTGTAGAATTTGATAATTTCTTTGATGTGTATGATAAATTAGAAAACGAATTAAAACAAGTTATTTCAACTGAAGATAAAAATCCTTCATCGCTACATAGCAGACTTGATCAGTTTCAGCAGAAAGTTGAAAATATAAATGACCTAATAAAAGTATTGCAAAATGCTCGTTAATGAATGCTTTTTTCTTTTTTGTATAGAAATTATGTATTAAAAACATTTTAGGGATATTACATATTGAAGAGGTGGCTTTTGTAGATTACAAAAGTCATCTTTTTATGTTAGGAATAGATTGTATACATTTTAGCAGTTTCATATAAATAATAGAAATTTATACGAGGTAAATATCATGGGAAATAAAAAAGAAATAGCTATAGTTGCATTAACAACAGGATTCGTTTTAACAAGTGTAATACCATATGGAGTAGGTCATGCAGAGGAACCTGGTCAAATGCAAGTTGAAATTCAAGAGGATTCGTTCCGTACAGGTAATCTTACACAGCCATCAAAAAAAACGCCAGAGAATGTAGTGAAAGATGCACTTAAGGAAAATACGGAGCATGCTTTGTCTCCAAAACAAGTTAGTGCAGAAACAGGAGTAGATTACAAGGTTCTTCAAAAACGTGGTTCTTATGATGGAACTACACTTGTGCGCATGCAACAAATATATGAAGGAAAAGAAGTGTATGGCCACCAGTTGACTGCTCACGTAGATAAAAAAGGTATTATTAAAAGCATTTCAGGAGCTAGCGCACAAAATTTAACACAAGAAGATTTAAAGAAACCTATTAATTTATCAAAAGAAGAAGCGAAACAATATATTTATAAAAAGTACGGAAACGACACTAAATTTATTTCTGAACCAGAAGTTAAGGCGGTTATTTTTGTTGATGAAAATCATGGGCAGGCTAGCAATGCATATCAAGTTACATTTGCTGCTACAACACCAAATTATGTATCTGGAACTTATTTAGTGAATGCTCATAATGGCGATATGTTAAAAGATATGGTACAAGAATCAAGTTTGAAAATAAGTGAAGAGTATGTTGAATCCGTTAAGGAAAATAAAGCTAGCAATTTCACATCATTAACTGGAACAGGAAAAGATGATTTAGGCGTAACTCGTACATTTGGTATTTCTAAACAGACCAGTGGGAATTATGCGCTTGCTGATTACACAAGAGGGCAAGGAATTGAGACATATGATGTAAATTATAGAGATATTACAAATGAAGAAAGTTATTATCCTGGTATACTAGCAACTAGCGTTTCAACGACATTTAATGATCCAAAGGCGGTAAGCGCTCATTTCTTAGCAACAAAGGTATATGATTTTTATAAAGAAAAATATAAGCGTAATAGTTTTGATAATAAAGGAAAAAAAGTAGTTTCAGTGGTACATGCATGGGATTCTGGAGGAACAAATGATCCTGAAAATTGGGAGAATGCATTTAGTACTAATATTAATAACATTAGTATGCTTTTATATGGAGATCCTATGGTAAAAGCGTTCGATATAGCGGGTCATGAATTTACACACGCAGTTACATCAAGTGAATCTAACCTTGAATTCTCAGGAGAATCTGGGGCAATTAACGAGGCATTATCGGATATTATGGGAACGGCTATAGAGAAATACATAAATAATGGGGAATTTAACTGGACAATAGGAGAGCAAACTGGATCGACTTTTCGTAATATGAAAAATCCAACTGCAATTAATTTTTCAGAAGGACTACCGTATCCTGATGATTATAGTAAATATAATGATTTAAATGGCGAGGATTATGGAGGCGTACATTTTAATTCAAGTATTATTAATAAAGTTGCGTATTTAATTGCACAAGGTGGTACTCATAACGGTGTAAATGTAAATGGTATTGGTGAAGATAAAATGTTTGATATTTTCTATTATGCAAATACTGATGAATTAAACATGACTTCTAATTTCTCTGAATTGAGATTGGCATGCCTTACAGTTGCAACTAATAAATATGGAACGAACTCAATTGAAGTTCAAGCAGTCCAAAACGCTTTTGATGCAGCAAAAATTACAGGAACAGTGAAAGAAAACGAAAAAACAGTAGAAAACCAAGCTCCAGAGTTAACTGTACCAATTACCATTACACTACGTGTAGGAGATACGTTTGATCCAATGAGAAATGTAAAAGCTGTTGATAAGGAAGATGGTGATTTAACAAATAAAGTAAAGCATAAAGGCGATGTAGATACTTCAAAACCAGGTACATACATTGTGGAATACCTGATTGTTGATTCTCAAGGGGGGAATGCAACGGCTACACAGACTGTAATTGTAGAGGGAAATGGAGAAACATCAGATTTAGAACCTAAATTAACAGTGCCTGTTGGAGCGACAATTCATGTAGGAGATTCATTTGTTCCAATGGCAGAAGTATTAGCTATCGATAAAGAAGACGGTGATCTTACTTCTAAAATCAAAGTTGATGGTGAAGTAGATACAAATAAAGCCGGTACTTACGTATTAAAATACACAGTTACAGATTCAAAAGGCCATGAAGTAACGGCGAAGCAAACTGTAACGGTCAAAGTTAGAGAAGAAGTTAAAAATGATAAACCAATACTAAAAGTACCTGCTACAACTTCAATTACTGAGGATGATCAATTTGATCCGTTGGTAGGAGTATCAGCTACTGACAAAGAAGACGGTGACCTTACTTCTAAAGTAGCGTATGAAGGAACTATAGATACAACTAAAGCTGGTACTTATGAAATAATATATAGTGTAAGAGATTCCGTGGGTAATGAGGTAAATACAATACAAAAAGTATTAGTGAAAGATAAAGAAACTAGCAAACCTAATGGTCTTGCTAATAAGACAAATAACAATAATATCTCAAATAACAGTAATACCGATAAAAAAGAATATACATATAAGGAGCTGCCAAAGACGGGTGTAAGTACAACTAACAGTGCAGCAATCGGCATATTAATGATTATTGCAGGTACAGTACTCACTTTGATTCGCAAATTTAGAAAGATACAAAAATAATAGTAGGGATTATTCGTTTGAAGAAAAGAGTTCAGTATTCAAAAGAAATAAAGTAGAAAGTAAATAAAACGAAATATGGATTTTTTACTTATTAAGATTTTAATAGTTAAGCGGTACATTTGGCTTTTATAAAAATTTGCAGTTGGATACTATTCTGTCTACAGAACTATATTACATATAAAACACGTTACTATTCTCATTAAAATAAAAGAATAGTAACGTGTTTTTTGATTTGAAAATAGCATAAATCCTATAGTTCATGAATATAGGAGTACTTCTAATTTGCCATTGATGAGTTACTGAAAACATTTTGTTTTAATGGAAGTTTCACTCTAAATGACAACATGAGATTTTCGATATTTACCAGGTGTTTCATTGGTGAATTTTTTAAAAATTTTAGTGAAATAACTTTGATCGCTAAAATTAAGCGAAGCGCATATGTCTGATAAAGGATGGGTGGTGAAAGTTAATAATTTCTTTGCTTCTTCGATTCGTTCACGTTGAATGTACTCAATTAATGAAATACCGACTTCTTTTTTAAATAATATAGATAAATAATCTGAATTCACATTTGTAAATTTAGCAAGTTGTTTAACAGATATTGGATTGTAAATATTTTTAAAAATGTAGTTTTTGCAAATAGCAATAGTCTGTGAATGTTGCTGTGTTTTTTGTGCCTTTACACGGTCTGCAAAGGTACAAAAAGCATTTTTTAATAAATCCCAAACAGATTCTTTGTCTTTTAAATCTTCTGTTCTTTGAATATGTAAATCGTAAATTTTGTAAGCAATCCCAGATGGAAGTCCCCCTTTTATCGCATATCTAGTAGCGAGCGTGATGGATGAAATACAAATGTTTTTATGACGTCTTAATTGATGGAATGAAGATAAAGATGAAAGAGTCTCTTGTTGGAATTCGTAATAATATTTGAGTACGGTTTCTTTATCCCCGTGTTCTATAGAACTAAGTAGTTGCTGCTCTATATATAAATTATGATAAATGGATTCGTCTTTTTGCATTGAGATATATACATCTTCGTTTAAGATGCTGCTATGACTTATATGAAGTGAGTCACTGTTATTTGAAAAGGTGCTTACATCTGAATTTTTTTTATAGAGAATGTTATAGAACAAAATCGCTATATTTACAAAGAAATTTTGATCTTTGACTGACAATGAAAAATAATGGTCTCTTGTTCTTTTATAATTTGGAATAAAATTGAGGTTACTATCCGCTTTACTTGTAGAAAAATTCACATGTGTCAAGGGCCCAATAATAACAGTACCGTTCACCATATAATCGCTCTTTATGTGAATTAAAATAAAGTGCCCTAGATATTCGTGAGTTCTGAAGATGGGGGAATTATATGTATCATTTCTCTGAAAAAGCATATGTAACTGTTCTATTTTTGATGTATATAACGAATGTGAATCATTTTTTGATTTAAATTCTAAAAGAATATTTTTGTTACAATCTAAAAAACAAACTGGAATTTCGAAAGATTGAAAAAACATATTGCAAATGTACTCTATCTCAACTAGACTGAGTTTTTTAGTCATATTCTTCCTCCTTGCAGTTATGCGTAATAGTTAAATAAACATATATTCCTTTTTCATAAGTAGATACGGAAAACCTTTATCAATAAAAAATATAAATAAAAGTTATAAACTTCTAAGAATAATACCATAATTTAACATGGAAAGCACATATTATTTGAATATACAGGTAATAGTTTTGGGCAGTAACGTAAAATATGAATCGTCACACTTATTTGTTGGTTATTACTTATATGTATTAAAAAATGATTAAGATTGGATTTTAAATAGGGATAGGAAGTGAGAAATGAATAGATTGACAGTAAGTGACTAGTCGAAATTAGCAGTGAAAGCTATTATGTAACAAATGTAATGATTCTTGAAATAGGGATATACGTGTAATTTAGGGGGGGAAATTACATATATCATGTGGAGAGACAACGTAATAATAGAAGATAAGAAAAGTGAATAAGTGATTGTAAATAATGGATTGTTGGACGACTATGTTTTATGTTATTTGTTTAAATCTGATACTTGGCAGACTATTGCTTTTAAGAAGGTAATAGTAATAAAGAAATTTTTAAAATGATAGAAGTAGTAAAGGGGATAAGAGAAATGAAAAAAATATTTAGTGTGCTTTTAGTGTTATTCTTAACATTTTCTACATGGTCTAGTGTATTAGTAAAGGCAGATTCACCATCTAAAGGTACTTTAACGATTCATAAGTATGAACAAGAAAAAGATGGAGCGCAAGGACTAGAAGGTGACGGTTCTGCAAATCAAGAGGTGCCAAAAGATGTGAAACCATTAAAAGGTGTAACATTTGAAGTGAAAAGGGTTGCTTCTTTTGAAAAAATTTCAAACGATGGGAAAATCGTAAAAGAAGACGTGAAACCTGTAATGGGAGCCACTCCAAATCAAGTAGTAACAGATGATAACGGACAAGCTGTATTAAAAGATCTTCCGCTAGGACGTTATGAGGTGAAAGAAGTGGCAGGACCTCCACATGTTAATCTAAATCCCAATACGTATACAGTGGATATCCCATTAACGAATAAAGAGGGTAAGGTGCTAAACTATGATGTTCACATGTATCCCAAAAATGAGATTAAACGTGGTGCAGTGGATTTAATAAAAACTGGTGTAAATGAAAAAGCATTAGCAGGTGCAGTATTCTCTTTATTTAAAAAAGACGGTACAGAAGTGAAAAAAGAGTTAGCAACAGATGCTAATGGCCATATTCGCGTGCAAGGATTGGAGTATGGAGAATACTATTTCCAAGAAACAAAAGCTCCGAAAGGCTATGTAATAGATCCAACTAAACGTGAGTTTTTTGTTAAGAACTCCGGAACAATTAATGAAGATGGAACTATTACTTCTGGTACAGTAGTTAAAATAGAAGTGAAAAACTATGAAGAACCAACAATTGATAAAAAGATTAACGCAAAAATGGAAGCGTTACCAATAAATCCGTTAACTAATTATAATTATGATATTAAAACATTAATTCCAGAAGACATTAAGGAATACAAAAAATATGTGGTAACAGATACTTTGGATAATCGTTTAGTGATTCAAGGAAAGCCAATCGTGAAAATTGATGGAGCAGAAGTAAATGCAAACGTTGTTGAGGTAGCTATAGAAGGTCAAAAAGTAACAGCTACAGTAAAAGATTTCACAAAATTAGATGGTAAAAAAGAATTTCATTTGCAAATTAAATCCCAAGTAAAAGAAGGAGTATCATCTGGTTCGGAAATTTTAAATACAGCAAAAATACATTTTACAAATAAAAATGATGTAATTGGAGAAAAGGAATCTAAACCCGTAGTTGTTATTCCGACAACTGGAATAATTGAGTTAACAAAAATTGATAGTGCTAATAAGAATAAATTAAAAGGTGCAGAGTTTGTACTTAAAGATAAAAATGGAAAAATAGTTGTTGTAGCAGGAAAAGAAGTAACAGGTGTATCAGATGAAAATGGTGTTATTAAATGGTCTAACATTCCATATGGAGACTATCAAATTTTTGAAACGAAAGCACCAACATATACAAAAGAAGATGGTACAAAAGCATCTTATCAATTATTAAAAGACCCCATCGATGTAAAGATTAGTGAAAATAATCAAACGGTTAAATTGACGATTGAAAATAATAAAAGTGGATGGATTCTTCCGGTAACAGGTGGTATAGGAACGACTCTTTTTACTGTAATAGGTCTTACTTTAATGCTTACAGCGGCATTTGTTTTCTTTAGAAAAAAGTTTGCTAGAAATTAAGATTTTAGGAACATGTAACCATATGAAAAGGGGAGAAGCAAAATGCTTTCCTCTTTTCGATATTTAAGCGTATACAGAGGTGGAAATATGAAACGAAATCTTGTTTTGGGAGGTATTTTTTTATTTGGATTAGGTATTTTTTTATATCCTACTATTAGTAATTGGTTGGCGACCCGTGCACATTATTCTGAGATTAGCTCTTACGATAAGAAGATTAAAGCATTACAAAAGAAAGAAGTCGAACGTAGGGAAAAAGAAGCAGCCGAATATAATAAACAAGTTCAAACTTCTGCGAAAACATTTACAGATCCATTTTCTGAAAAAAAAAGTAATCATCAAGCGTATGCTGATGCGTTAAATTTAGGAGATGTAATGGGGTATATTGAAATATCGAAAATTAATATAAAACTGCCAATCTATCAAGGGACCTCTGAGGAAGTATTGAGTCGTGGGATAGGTCATTTAGATTTTTCTTCGCTCCCGGTAGGTGGAGAAAATACGCACACTATTTTAACAGGGCATCGTGGTTTACCATCAGCAAAATTATTTACAGATTTAGATAAGTTGAGCGAAGGAGATCTTTTTTATATTCATTCTTTAGACAAAGTTCTTGCTTATAAAGTAGATCAAATTAAAGTAGTGTTACCACACGAAACGGACGATCTACAAATTGTACAAAAAAAAGATTATACAACTTTAATTACGTGTACGCCTTATGGAGTAAACACCAATAGATTGCTAGTTCGAGGTGTGCGTGTGGAGTTAAACGAGAAAGAAAAACAAAAAGTGAGTACAGAGATATTTATATTTAATAAGTGGACTGTAATAGTTCCAATCCTATTGTTATGTGTGTTTCTAGTCGTAATTTATAAGAAAAGGTTAACTCGATAGAATGTATTTATTTATCCGGCATTAATGGGCAGTGGGACCGGAAATTCAGAGATAAGTAAAGAAAGTATATAAGGGATGAAGTAAATCCTCATTGATGAATATGTCATTTTATTCGACTATAGAAAAAATACGATAAAGGTGGGAACAAAGGAATTGAGGCTACGATTAAAGCTGGTAAGTATTCATTTTATTGTTTTGTTAATGTTAAGTGTAAGTTTTGTCGTATATGTACCAAAAGAAGCATATGGATCCACGACAAACTTAGAAGGTCTAGGTGATATATCGCGTTATAATGCTGTTGTCTTTGGTAACCATAAAGCAATAGGTGGCGACATTGAAGGAGCAATTGCAGTTCAAGGTGATATGGATGCATCGGGGTATACGATTGTAGGTGCTGCAGCGGGAACATCTAATATAGTAGGTGAAAAATGGGTTGATGAGGGATATCCGTCCTTGTTATTGTCTGGAAAATTTAAGAAATCAAGAGAAGAATCTTTTATCATTCAAAACGGAATAGTCGTAATGACAAAAGAGAGTGATCCAGATCGCATCATACAATCCTCTTATGATCGTATCGTTTATAAAGAAAAACTAGAAATTGACGCGAAATTTAATGAATTTCGCAATATAGTGAATCAAGTCAGTAAAAATGCAGGTCAATATAAAACGAATACCCCAATTCCAAATATGAGTCATGGAATCGGAAAAGATATAAACAATCCTAATATTTATGTTTCATCAGAATTGACAGGGAAAATTAATTTAGATATAAGAGATGTATTTTTACCAAGTGCTAAGGACAAAGATTTTATTGTTATGTATTCGGATGTAACAGAGGTTACATTTAAAAATGGGTCTATTCTATATGACACGAACAATATTGGAAGGGCTACAGATATAGTTCCTACATCACAACCATATTCTCCTAATTCCCCGTTTACTGAGCTATATGGGAAAGTGATTTGGGTTTTTCCAAATGCGAAAAAAATTACAACAGAGGGATATGGTGTCGTTGGGAGTGTGTTTGCCCCAAATGCTGTATTAGAAACAAAAGGCGGCTCGATTAATGGACAAGCATTTGTCGGCGCGGTACAACAAACTGGTGGATTTGAATTTCACAATTTCAAATTTAACTGGCAACATTGGAACAAGCCTAGTACTGGAAAAGTAAAAATAAAAAAAGTTGATAGTAATAATGATAATAAAAAATTGGTGGGAGCAAAGTTTCATATAGAAGATTCAAAAGGAAAAGTAGTTGGAGAGTTAATAACAGATGAAAAAGGAGAAATGATATCAAAGGACTTACCAATAGGAAACTATACCTTAGTGGAAGTAGAAGCACCTAAAGGTTACGAATTATTAAAAGAAAAAATAACTGTAAAAATAGAAAAAGATGCAGTAGTAGAAATTAAAATAGGAAATAAGAAATTGCCAGATCCAATGGGAAAAATGAAGTTAGTGAAAGTAGACATAAGTGATAAAAATAAAAAGCTAGCAGGGGCAAAGTTTCATATAGAAGATCCAAAAGGAAAAATAGTTGGAGAACTAGTAACAAATGAAGAAGGAGAAGTAATATCAAAGGACTTACCAATAGGAAACTATACCCTAGTGGAAATAGAGGCACCTAAAGGTTATGAATTATTAAAAGATAAAATAGCTGTAAAAATAGAAAAAGATACAGTAGTAGAAATTAAAATAGAAAATAAGAAATTGCCAGATCCAATGGGAAAAATGAAGTTAGTGAAAGTAGACATAAGTGATAAAAATAAAAAGTTAGCAGGGGCAAAGTTTCATATAGAAGATTCAAAAGGAAAAGTAGTTGGAGAGTTAATAACAGATGAAAAAGGAGAAATGATATCAAAGGACTTACCAATAGGAAACTATACCTTAGTGGAAGTAGAAGCACCTAGAGGTTACGAATTATTAAAAGAAAAAATAACTGTAAAAGTAGAAAAAGATGCAGTAGTAGAAATTAAAATAGGGAATAAGAAATTGCCTGATCCGACTGGACAATTTGAAATTGAGAAAGTTGATGATAAGGATATCAATTTAAAATTAAAAGGTGCTATATTTCAAGTCTTAGATAAAGAGGGTAAAGAAGTGGCTAGATTAACAACTGATGAAAAAGGAAAGGTGTTTTCCAGTCAATTAGTACTTGGAAAGTATACGATTAAAGAAATAAAAGCACCGAACGGATACATGTTACTTAGAGATCCAATAGAAATAGAAATTACAGAAGCAGTCAAGACACAAAAAATAACAGTGAAAAATGCGAAGAATAATTGGGTAATTCCTAATACTGGTGGGAGGGGAACAACAATTTTTTACGTGATTGGTATTATGCTAATGTTTGGTGTGCTATATTTCTGTAAGAAAAATCGTATATTATGAACTAATTTTATAGAGTTAGACAGATTGTTGCGTTAGAGAGTTTTTAGGGCATGAGTTCGGTATTGTACTGGACTCATGTTACTAAATTTGTTGAAGGAGGAAGCATAATAGTAAACATAGAATATATTAATGAATTAAAATATTTAAGAGGTGAAAATGGTGGTAATAAAACAAGACGAAATTAAAGTAGTTGTCGGAGCTGGAGTGTTTAATAATAATCCAGGCTGGATTCAAACACAAGAAGATGAACTTAACTTACTAGATAAAGCTACGTGGGAAGAAAGATTTGAATACAACTCTATTTCAGCTATTTTAGCTGAGCATGTATGGGAACACCTTACTTTTGAAGAAGGTGTAAGAGCAGCTGAAATTTGTTATGAATTTTTAAAACCATCTGGTCATATTCGGTGCGGAGTCCCTGATGCATTCTTTCAGGATGAGGCATATCAAAATATAGTTCAAATAGGGGGCCCCGGTCCGAAAGATCATCCAGCAGCAAGTCATAAAATCGTTCATAATTATAAAACATTAACGAAAATGTTTGAAACTGCTGGATTCGAGGTAGTTTTACTTGAATATTGTGATGAAAATGGTCGGTTTTATTACAACGAATGGGATGCAAACGACGGTGTTATTTTCCGTTCGAAAAGGTATGATTCTAGAAATAAAGGCGATAAACTTGGTTTTCCATCGCTAATTGTCGATGCGATTAAGCGCTAATCATTCAACAAAAAAAGGAGTTAATCCTATGATTTCATAAGTCGCAAATGCGGCTTTTTTATTTGTACGTAAATCTATATTTAATTTTCAATACTATATAACTCGATTTAGAAAACATTTAAGTTTTTCTCAGCGTCATTCACTTTAAATTAACAGTTCGTTGACATAAATATTTATTTTATATTTATATTCGTGTAAAATGAAATAAGAACATATATTCTATATAAGGAGACAATCAAAATGATAGCTGAAATTGGGAAACTAACTGATGGATATATTGTAAAATTTGAACGTGAATTTCCATATACGGTAGAGGAAGTTTGGTCTGTATTAACAGAAAACAGTAAGCTGAAAAAATGGATGTCCAATTTACAGATTGAAAGCCTTAAAACTGGTGGAATAATAAAGTTCGACATGATGGACGGTTCATTCATAAATATTGATATTTTAGAGTGTCAACTAAACTTAGTACTTGAATTTACTTGGGATAAAGACCGTGTCCGATTTGAAATACATAAAGAGGAAAATGGTACTCTTTTACTTCTTAAAGAGTACATTCATAAATTAACAGATCATACACCGAGAGATGTAGCTGGTTGGCATATTTGTTTAAATCTTTTTTCTTGCGTTTTAGAAGGAGAAGAGAAAGAATTTTCTAAAGATGAATGGCAACAATGGTTTGAAATATACAAGGATAAGATTCATGAAGTGAGAGGATAATTGCATAATAGGTAATATTCATTATGTAATTATTATATTGTAAAAATGATTTTGTGAATAAATAAGAATAGAGGTTAATATGAAAGTAAATCAATTAATTGCTAATAACATAAATAAATTAGATGCAACTATACCGTTTAATAAATCGTTTGGAATTGCTGGTTTATCTGGATCGGGTAAAACAACTTTTTGCCAAACAATTGGTGAAGAATCAAAAAAACGATTAGTTTCTTTATTGCCAAAGGCTGAATATCAATATTTATTTCCTAATATTATGGAAACAAATTTTAGTGCCATTAAGATGGAAGAAATACCTTTAGTACTTTTTCTAGGAAAATCATCGATTTCGTCTAATCCGCGTTCAACGATTGGTACTCATACTGGTGTTTTTACAGAGGTTCGGGAAAAACTTGCTGAGGTATTTAATCTTTCTCCAGAGGTCTTTTCATTTAATAATCAATTAGGCTGGTGTACTGGTTGTAAAGGCCGTGGTACTACAAAAAATGTTGAGTGTAAAAAATGTAAGGGAAAACGTTATAGTGAAGAAATTGAACAACATGAAATTGATTTGTTGGACAAGCCACATTCAATCTCAAATATTAATGATTTAAGTATTGAATCTATTCTTTCACTAGCAAAAGAGTTAAATATTAGTGAAGAAAAACAGCATATACTGCAAAATATTATTAATATGAACATTGGTTATTTAACATTAAATCGAATTATGGGTACGTTATCAGGTGGAGAGTTAACACGACTTTATTTGGCCGAATTCATGGCAGTAAGTGAAAATGCTGTAATTATTATTGATGAGATTTCAGTTGGACTTGATCATGAAACTTTATTACAAATTTTAGAAGAGATTAAACGATTAGGGTGTGAAAATCAAATTTGGCGTATTGATCATTCAGATACAGTACTAGATACAACTGATGAGCAATTGTTCTTTGGACCTGGTAGCGGAAAATATGGCGGGAAAATTGTGGAAGAATCACCAAGACCAAAGTCAATACTGTGGGATCGAAATAAAGAAATACCAACAGAATATTATACATTCTATGATTTATATTGCCGTAATATCCAAATGGCTGAGTTTCAAATTCCTAAAAACAGGCTTGTAACAGTTACAGGAGAATCAGGATGTGGGAAATCTACACTTGTCAACGAATGTCTAGCTACAGATTTTTTGAAACGATATCCAAAAGATAAATTAGTTATGGTAGGACAAGACCGAAATCAATCAATTACAAGTCGATCAACTGTAGCAACTTTCCTAGATATTAAAAAGAAACTGACAAAGTATAGTGAAGACATTGATGATATTTTTGAGCGCTCGATTGAGGATATTATTGATGAACTTCCAAATGAAGATATCGCTTATAAACGTTTGAGCCTACTAATTAAATTAGGGCTTGGCTATTTAACATTAGAGAGAAAAACAAAAACATTATCGACAGGTGAGTTTCAATGTGTTCATTTAGTTTCGGAATTATTTGCAAACACTAGAAATCCACATACATTATTTATTTTTGATGAGCCTTCAAAAGGTTTATCACAAAATATTTTAAATCAATTTATCGATAGTATTAGAGGTATTCTGCAAGATGAATCAGTTTCGATCATTATGATTGAGCATAATCGTTACATGTTAGAAAGCTCTGATTATATAGTTGATTTTGGAAAAAGGCAGAATGAATCTATAGAGCATTTGGATGTTGTCAATCATGAGGATTACTATCGTCAAAAAAGTAATGTGAATAGAACAGAGAAAATACACATCTCTTCAATGCTTAAGCAGAAAAAAGGGGTTCACTATTTAGAAGAAAATCATATTAACTATTTTAAAAATGCCGAAAATATTTATAAGGGCGGTATTTTAAAAAGTTTATCATCAATGGCTAGGTTAATTTATGGTGAATATGAATCTAATACAATCGCACCTGTTATTGCTATTGATCTTGAAAGACATTTATATAGTCAATATAGTTTCTTATATGAGATTGGTGGATTAATTAATCATATTGTAGCTGCTCATCCAATTAATAAAGATACGAGAAGTTTTGATTTCTATTCACAGGACAATCATTGTCCATCTTGTTCTGGACGTCTTCAAATTGAAGTTTTTGATAAAGATATTGCCATTCAAGATAAAAGTGTTCCATTTTGGGATGGGCTATTCGATCCAGAAATCATGAAGGTATTAAAATTTTATCAGCATGAAAAAATAGAATTTCTATTCGAAGAAATAAAAAATGAGATTGGTCACGATTTGTCAAAGAGCTATAATGATATGTCAGAAGAAGAAAAGCATACGTTTTGGTACGGATATTTTGAAAAATCATTTTATGATAAAAAAGGAAAGACACGCAGAACATGGGTAGGATTTAATACAATTATTGGTGGATATATTGTTATTTCAAAAGCACCTATTAAAGAAGAAATTAAGAGTTCAAAAAAATGATGAAATGTCCAATTTGTGAGGGGACGGTTTTAAATCATCATAAACCACTTAAATTTGGTAACGTAGATATTCGTGAAATAATCAATCAGCCTATTAATAAAGTATTGAAAACAGTTGGTGATTTACCGGCACTTGTTAAATTGAAGTCTATTGTTGGTGGCGATATGGTATTGACGGAAGATGTTTCTTTATTGCCAAGAAAAGCACAAGTTGCATTGAAAATGTTTGAATTAGAACAAGCAAGCTTTTCAAACTATGAAATGGTGTTACAAAATGTCTTACCATTCTGGAGCGAAATAAAAGGAAATATCGAATCCATTAGTGTTAATAATCAGGTAACTGTTTGTGATTTCCCTAATGTTTATGAAACGAGAGAAACCATTATAGATAAGTATTTCACAAATGGTAAATATAAAAAACTTACGTATGTATACGAAGCGTTTGGATACAAAAAATTAGTTACCCAAATTAATAAAATTAAAAAAAGTAATCCATGTCCATTTTGTAAAGGTAAGAAAGTGATAACCGAAGATAATCTACATGATGGTGTCTTTAAACTAACAATTCCATGTGTAACTTGTAATGCAAGTGGTATTAATGACGAAGGGTTAAAAGAAGTTGTCGAGGGCGTGGATGTACAAACGTGGTTAACTGGAAAAGTAAGTGATGTTGTGGATGAAAGCTTATTAACAGAAGCTGTTGGACAAATACTAATTTTCAATCGCATTCGTGAGTTGGATAAACGAGATATGATGGCGGTTTATGAATGTCTTGAGAGTAATCAGTAGATTTTATTAGTTTATGTTTTATTAATATAAATTAATAAAACATATATTCTTTATAATGTATATATTAGCGCAGTATGATTAATACAAGGTAATGAAAGAAGATCCAATTTCTTAATATCAAAATTAAGAAATTGGATCTTTTAGTATTTTTATGTCTCCATACAATATTTTTTAATTAGAAAAGAAGTAATATGGAAGGAGAGATAAAAAACTAATAGTGATAAACGATTAATATATTATGTAATTATTATATTATAAAAGCGAAAATTAAGGTTGAAAAGGGTTCGTAAGTGATATGTTTTGTTTATTAATCTATTTTGCATTGACTGATTTTTTAAATTTAACAGAAATATATACTTGAATGAAGTATATATTTCTGTTAAATTTATCCTATGGATAGAACAAGTTTAATTAAAGGTCATTTAGAAATGTGTGTATTATCTATTTTGTCGAAAAAGAAAAGTTATGGTTATGAGATTATGAAAGAACTTGAAATAAACAATTTAAAATTGAAAGGAGTAGGAAGTATTTATCCTATTTTAACTAAGTTGAAAAATCAAGAGTGGGTTAATACTTATCAAGAGGTAACAGACAGTGGTAAAGTGAGGATTTATTATGAAATTAATGAAAATGGGAAAATACGTCTTGAGAAGAAAATTAATGAGTGGTTAGAATTGCAATTGGACATTCAAACATTATTAAAAAGCGGTTTGAAAGGAGACCTTCTGAAATGAGGAATAAATTGATAGGTAAAGAAAAGCAATTTTTAAGAGACGTACTTAAGGAATTAAAGCAATACGATATTAGTTTAGAAGAAAGGGAAAATATTAAGCGACAAATATTAGAACATATTCAAGAGTGTCGTGAACATGGTGAAGACAGTATAGATGATTTAGGTACCCCTCAATTATTTGTTAAAGATTTTATAGAAATAAATGAAATTGATTTACAAGTTAAAATGAAACAACTTCAAAATGAAAAAGGAAAATTCAACACATTTATCTTACGTGGCATATTCATCGCATTTATTACTTACCTCATCTCGCAAACTACATTTTCAATATTTTTAACTGAATCATTTAATTCAACTAATAGCAAAAATACATTTAATTATAATATTTTATATCGCATATCAGAGAATCAATGGTGGAACGTTTTATTAATAATGATTAGCTTTATGCTCTCTGTAGTAGTGTTTATTAGCTTAGTAAGTTATAAAAAAAGAAAGCTATCTAAAGTATAATGAAAAAAACTATCTATAAACTATTTCAAATCTATATTCTTTGTAATGTAATAGTATTATGTATCATTCATCCAAAATCATATGCTCAGCAAGATATTAAAGCTACTTTAGATAAGTATATTGAAAAATTTATAAAGGAACAGAATATTCCAGGGGCTGCTGTTGCAATTGTACATAATAAAGATGTATTCTTCACTAAAACGTGGGGGATTACTGGGGAATCTGAAAAAAAAATAACTAGTAAAACACCATTTGCAATCGGCTCAATAAGCAAATCTTTAACAGCTTTAGCTATAGTGAAATTAATAGGAGACAAAAAGATAAAATTAGAGGATTCAGTTCAACAACATCTTCCTTGGTTTAAACTAAAAGATTCTCAAATATCCTCATCTATAACAATCCAACACCTTTTAACTCATACAAGCGGAATAAACACATATGAAGGCTTATTAATATCAGATAAGCAATCCAAAAGTTCTACAGCATTAAAAGAAAATGTAATGAGACTTTCAAATGTAAAATTAACTGCTCTACCAGGAGAAAAATATCAATATAGTAATGCGAATTATATTGTTTTAGGTGCACTTATTGAGGAAATTACAAATGATACATATTCCTCATATATGGAAAAACATGTTTTTCAGCTATTAAATATGAATGGTGCGGCAGCAAGTAAAGAAACTGCATATGAAAAAGGCTATTTAACAGGTTATCAGTCATGGTTTGGCATACCAAGAAAAAGTGTAGTGTCCTATGATAATGCCGGGGCACCGTATGGTTATATTACCGCAAATTTGGAAGATATGATTCAATTTATTATGTTTTTGAATCGACAAGAAGATACTCAATTTTTAAAGAAAGAAAACATCGACCTTTATCTTACACCACTTTATAACATAAATTCAGAAAAAAGCTATGGTTTTGGATTAAGAACAACAAGTATAAATGAAAGCGAAACGATGATTTGGCATTCAGGATCAACACCCGATGCTCGTACAGAAATATTTACTTTAAATAAAAGTGGCTGGGGTGGTGTGATTTTAACAAATAAAAATCATGTATTAGAAGAACCAGCACTTTCATTATTAAAAAAGGGGATTATTAATATTTTGAATGAAGAAGAACCGGTTGATCCCCATAAAAGCATACCATTTACACAAATTGTTATGTCTACAGTTATACTCGCGCTTTTCATTTCATCAATTATGTTAATTAAAAAATATAAACATAAGAAAACTGTAAAAAAATTAACTTGGTTATTCGTAGGGACTCTATTCCTACTATTATCTATTATTTTCATCCCACTTCTTACTTATTGTACAAGCTCACCATGGCGTACGATAAAAATATTTGCGGCAGATGTAGGTTTACTTACAAGTATTATAGTAATTTTATTAGCTGTGAACGGATTATTATCAATCTTTATAGGTATAAGACAGAAGAGTGTATAAGGGTAAATAATTAAAGAAATATAATTCAAACGTTATAAACAGTTGACCCTCACACAATGTCATTGTTTAAGATAAAGTTGAGCTTCAAAGTAGATGTAACTTATAGGAGGAAATCATGTTTAAAATAGGGGATTTTTCAAAACTATCTTCCATTAGTATACGAATGTTGAGACACTACGATAAAGTGGAATTACTACAACCAGTAAAAGTCGATGAGCAGAGTGGATATCGATTTTATTCAGCAGACCAATTAAAAAAAGTAAATCAAATTCAAACGTTAAAAGCTATGGGATTTAATATTGCTACTATTAAAAAAATAATAGAATGCGATAATATAGATAGCATAAAAGAGCAATTTTTTAATCGTAGTGCTCAAATTAAAGAAGACATGAATAACCTCCAAAAACAATTACGTCTCCTCGAAGACTCAATGAAAACGATGAGAGAGGATGTTGTTGAGATGAATTATCATGTTTCAATAAAAGAAATTCCAGAAAGAACTGTAGCTAGTGTTAGAAAGATTATTCCATCGTATAATTGCGAAGGTGATTTATGGAGTGTATTAATGCAAGAAATTCAAATGAAAAATATTAGTATTCCCCAACCGAGTTATAGTATTGCGGTTTTCCATGATTGTGAATACAAAGAAAATGATGTAGATATAGAAATACAGCTAAGTATTCTAGGTAAGCACGAAAATACAAAAGACGTTACATTTAAAAATATGGAATCGACTAATGTAGCTTCTATAACAGTTAATGGAAGTTATGAACAGATGACAGCTGTAAATGAGGCTGCGGCAAAATGGATTGAGACAGAGGGGTACAAATTAGCAGGCCCGATGTTTAATATTTATCATGTGAGCCCAGCGATGGAATCCGATCCTAATAAGTGGGTTACAGAAGTTTGTTATCCAATAAACAAATAAGTAATAAAAAAAGGCATGTTTTATGCCTTTTTTATTTTATTAATATCTCAAAATATATAATTTTTCCTCTTTACAGTTTTCGTATCGGACTATATAAGGCAATAAAGACTTCAATTATTTTAGTAAAAGCAGCTAAAGCAAATATAAATACAGGATAGTAGGCTGAAATAATTCCACCTACTAATGCCCCCAATGGCATAGATAATCGTGTAAGTACACGAGAAAAACCTAAAACACGTCCTTGCAAATTGGATGGAACAGTTTCCTGCCGAATTGATGTAACAATCGTATTCCATGTGATATTACATGTCATCGCGATTCCGAAAGCAATTCCGGGAGCAAGCCAATATGTACTCCACAAAGCAAATGTTAACCCAAGCGCTCCCAAAAATAGGAGTAAAGGAATAAGTACACCACGTCGAAATTTCTTTTCTAAAGGAACGGCAATTAAGCTTCCTAAAAGCCCACCTATTCCTATTAAAGTATAATTATAGCCACTTTGTGCGGAGGTAAGATTTAATGTCGACAATAAATAATACATAAGTATACCTAAAACAGCACTTGCTCCAAAGTTACCTACCATTGCTTGAAGTGACAAAGCTATATTTAACCGATCATTTTTGAGCCATTTAAATCCATCAAACAAATCATTTAGTACATTTTGCAATGTATTTTTATCAGTATTCTTTTTATTTAAGTTTTTCATAGAAGGTAATATAATCACAGCAATTAATGTAGCAATAAATGAAAGAACATTAATCCAAAGGACTTGAAAGCCACCAATAAAAGATATGAAAAGCCCAGCTATGATTGGACCAAACAAACTAGCCAATTGATTAACCATTTGATATAAAGAATTAGCCTTCGTTAATGATGCACCTGCGATGTGTGGAATGACTGTAACAGTTGTTACATCAAAAAGTATGGACATAACTGCTAAGATAAAAGTAATTACATATAAATGCCAGACTTCTAATAGATGTAATGCATGTAGAATTGGTATGAGACTTACTAAAATAATATTGGTAATATCTGATATCAAAAGTAACTTTTTTCGATCATATCGATCAACTAGTACACCAACTAAAGGGCCAAATAAAACGATTGGCAATACGTTAACAGCAAATAAAGAACTCATAATTACAGCTGAACCAGTTAATTGATAGGCAATCCAAGGCAGTGCAAAAGTATATAGTGAATCCCCGATGCGTGAAATGAGTAAACCAAAAATAAAAATCTTGTATTCTTTTGAAAAAATTGTCTCGACAGTTAATCTTCGTTCTTGTACAAATTTCACAATTGTATGAACCACCTTTAGTAAAGAGGAATTTTAAAATAAGCCTTCCAATACGTATTAAATATAGAATTCTGTAAGAAGTTGTTGAATCCTACTTTATAATATTGATTTTATATAAAATTGTAGGGAATAGAAATTAGGGCGGTTTTTATGCGAGGAGGCGGAATGATTCGAGAACAAAAGGGGTTGCTGGATAAAGAGTTAATCTTATGACCTTTTCCACAATTATTGTTGTTAGCAGAACTTTTGAAAGAAGATCCTACATTAATATATCCCTTTTTTAGTTAATAATAGCCTCCTTAATACTAGTTAATACAAGGAGGCATTAAATTTTTAATAATTAATGATATGTGTACCCTCCATCTGGAAATAATACATTACCCGTAGTAAAACTATTTTGCATTAAATATAGAACAGTATGTGCAATTTCATTATTATGGCCAGGCCTTTTTACAAGAGAAAGAGATTTATAAGATTCATAAGCAGCTAGTCTATTTTCGTTTTGTACATTCTCTCTTTGTATTGTTCCAGGAGAAACAACATTAACTCTAATAGGAGCTAATTCCACAGCTAAAGCTTTCCCTAAACTTTCAATAGCACCATTGCAAGCTCCATAAGCAGGTGCGCCTTTAAGTGGTCTTTGACTAAAGGCACCAGACATTAACACAATCGATCCAGAGTTTGAAAGAAAAGGAATTGCATATTTTACGGCATAATATTGAGGCCAAAACTTTCCGATGAAGCTACTTTCAGCAATTTCCTCTGTAGAGGTAATCGGTCCAAGTGTGTAAGAGGCTCCCGGTGTGAATAAATGATCAAAGTTCCCAACTATCTTGAAAAAATTTTGTAATTGCTCTTTATTTTGATTATCCAATATATAAGTTTGAAGATGATTGTTATTTATTACTTCTCAAGCAACTTTTAATTTTTCTTCCGAGCGTCCGGCAATAATAACATGTGCGCCTTGTTTAATTGCTTGTGTTGCTGTTGCCAATCCAATACCAGAACTCCCGCCAATGATAACAATACGACTATTTTCTAATGTAGTAATAGACATATTTTAGCCACTCCTTTAGTAAAAAATTTAGAATATAACTGTGCTATGCTTTTATTATTCGCTAAAAGGGAGCAAGTGAAAAGTACGCACTTTATATGTACATAGTCGTAAATTTCGTACTAATCGCTATTTATGCGGATAAGTAATTGGAAAAATCGCTAAATATGGTTTATCCCGCATTAACGGGCAGTAAAACTCTCACCTCAAAGTTAGGAAAATGCAAGGAAGTTAGGTAAGAGATCAACTGGCCGTAAAAGCCCGATTGGTTCAACTAATAATCAGTGTGGGATGAACAAAACCCCCACTGATTAAAGTTTCACTTTATGATATCTGAGGAGAGGTGAGAAAAATGGATTTACAAGAACCAAAGTTAAAAGGGGTAATAGCAACATTACAAATAATCGGTGGAAAATGGAAGTCACTCATTTTATTTATTTTGCTAACAGATGGAATGAAACGTTTTGGTGAATTAAAGCGATTGATACCAGATATATCTCAAGGGACGTTAGCGAAGCAATTACGTGAATTAGAGCAAGATCAACTAATAAAACGCGAAATTTATCAAGAAATACCACCTAAAGTAGAATATAGCTTAACTGAACATGGAAAAACAGTCAGTACTGTTTTGGATAGTATGTGTAGTTGGGGAAGAGGGCATTTAGAATATATAGATAAAGATAAACCATAAAAATGTTATGTAAACTTATTGTAGTGTGAAGGGAAATGTTGCTTTAATAATTTGTATTTTATAATATATAATTAAGGAGTGTCGTAGGTTATTATACATATTTAATTTATTTTTACAAAGGGGAAGTAATAAGATGAACGAATTAGAGTATAAAAGCTTCTATGATAAAGTAGGAAGATTAAATGGATGGGATTTTAGCAAAATAAAATGTGAAACTGTAGGAGATACATGGGACTTTTATAGTGAGGTAAAAGAAAGGTGTAAACCATCACATATTTTACTTGATGTTGGTACAGGCGGAGGAGAAAATGTACTTAACATAGCACCATCAGCTAAATTGTTAATTGGAATTGATAATTCTAACGGCATGATTGCAACGGCACATTCTAACTTGAAAAAATCAGGTGTACAAAATGTTGAGTTTCTTCAAATGGGTTCTGAATCTTTAACATTTCCACATGCACATTTTGATATTGCTTCAAGTTGTCATGCCCCGTTTCTGGCATCTGAGTTAGCGAAAGTAATGAAAAAGGGTGCCTTTTTCTTAACACAACAAGTAAGTGAGAATGATAAATTAAACCTGAAAGAAGCATTTGGTAGAGGACAATGCTTAGGTGAACGGGATGGTACTTTAAAAGAAAAGTATATGAATGCACTTATTAGTGCAGGATTTGATCTCGTGCAAGTACGTGAATATGATGTTACTGATTATTACAGTAGGTCTGAAGATCTCATTTTCTTATTAAAACATACCCCTATTATTCCTAGATTTGGAGAACAGGAAGAGGATTTTACTATTTTACAAAAGTTCATTGATACGTATAGTTCTGAAAAAGGGATTCGTACTAATTCGAAAAGATTTATGATTATTGCTGTTAAATTATAATGTTTTTTAGTGTAAAAGCTGATTTTTTTTAAAAGATAATCAGCTTTTTTACGTGAAAAAATGCAGGGGAAACTTGAAAATAATAGAAATAAATAAAGTGTAAATTAAAAAATCAAAATATAGAGGATAAATGTTTTGAAACGTTACTATATTAGCAATGAAAAAATAAACGTACATATTACTGAATGGGGGAATAATGACAAGCCCGTTATCTTTTGTTTACATGGATTAGGTAGTACGAGTTTAAGTTTTATAGAAATTGCTGAGGATTAAAAGAAGAGTATAGATTTATCTCCGTTGATGCACCTGGACATGGTAAAACACCCCCATTTGAAAGAACAGAAGATTATGAGATGCACAATTTAGCAAATTGGTTAAATGAAATAATAAATGAATTGAGAATCGAATACTTCTATTTGCTATCACATTCATGGGGAAGTTTTGTAGCGTTATTTTATTTGTTAAATCATCCAGAAAAAGTACAAGGAAGTATTCTTATTGATGGTGGATATCAAACAAAAAGGCTTAAAGAAGAAACGTTGGAAGATGAAATTGCTTATTATGAAAAGGACTTTGATAAATACGTTTTTAATAATTGGGACGAATTTTTCAAAAGTGAAAAAGCAGCTTATACTAGGTGGTCTTCATTGTTAGAAGTTGCTGTAAAGGATCTAGGGATCGAAATGGATAATAAAGTATGGTGGCATGCCAGGGGAAATACAGCTAGTAATATAATAAGAGGTATGCATAAAGATGAAACAATAGATATATATGAGAAGCTACCGGCTAATATTGTATTACTTCGAGCTACAGTCCCACAAGTTTGGGCGGATTATAGAGAGAAGACAGTAAATGTTTTTAAAGAGAAAACGGACAGTATAGTAAAAGTAATTCCTGATACTACACACATGTTGCACTGGGATAAACCAGAAATTGTTATAGCGGAAATAAAAAATAATTGGAGCTAACATATTCATACTAAAGTTGTAGTTTCTATATGAAAAATCCATCCTTCCGTTTGATTTTATCTATTTATAAGTGTAATACAATACGAATAGATAATAAGAAATGAGGGGGAATGTAAAGTGATTACACATATATCAGATATAAAACTACAAACGGTTTCCATAGAAGGGGTAAAACAAGTTTATAAGGACATATTATCTTTTCCAATAAAAAAAGAAACAACATCCTTCATTCAATTTGAAGTAACACCTTATACAACAATTAGTTTTCAAGAAGTGTATGAACCAATTGCACCTGCACATTTTGCTTTTGAAATCCCATATTCAAAATTCCATGAAACAGCAAGATGGTTAAAGGAGTCTGGATTACTCATTGTGAAATGGAAAGATGGTCATACAATTGATGAAGAGGATGGCCGATTCAATTTATATTTTAGAGATGGGGATGGAAATCTTCTTGAAATTATCGCACATAGTTATGTTAAAGAGGATGTATTAGTACCACACTCACCTTTAAACATTTTATACGTAAGGGAAATTGGTCTTCCTGTTAAAAGTGTACCTATTTTTAGAGAATGGCTGAAATTAAATTTAAATATGAAAACGATGGAAGAAGGGGATATTTTCAGCTTTGTTATAGGTGGCACTGCATATATCATCGCGACTTGGTGGCAGCGGCCGTGGATCCCAATCGCGATGAAAGCTTTGCCACCGAAAGTACACGTTTCTTTTGGAACACCGGATCCAGCATTTTTACAGCGCATCCAAAATAACTTTAAGAAAAATAATGTTCCCTTTGAATGTAAATATAATGAAGTATCATTTATTGAGCAGGGATATTCATTTTCTATTGTGTATACACCAGAGTTTCATGAGGATATTCCTAGTAAAATAAACTTACCGCTTTCTATATAGTTATAGAAAGCGGTAAGTTTATTTTGTTTTAAGGAAAATTAAAGCCTAGTTATTATGTTAATTTAACATTTGAGCTATTCCTTGACCGAATGACCAATTCTCCATAGGTGTCTCGTGTAGTGTAATGAAAACATCAGCAGTAGAGATTTGTAGAATATTAGCTGTATTAGTGGCTATAGCTTTATATAAATCTTTTTTTTGATTAATTGTTCTTCCAGGTCCACATGTAATAGAAATATAAATCATATTATTGGATCGTTTTAATGAACCTTCTAAAAGATAAGATGAATTATAAAAAAGTTGATGAGAAGGATAAGGTAAAAACATTTGAAAATAATCATTTTCGGGAATATTGAAATGTTTAATTAACGAATGGTGAATTTGATTGCTTATATTTTTTAATAACTTATTATCGGATAATTTTTCAGGATGATAAACAGTAACAAATGGCATAATAGAGCACTCCTTTCCTTTTGATTTCATTTTACTTCCAATATTTCTATTTGTATAATTGAAAATATATTAACTAATTATCAATAAAATCGATGAAGATGGTGTATGAAATGGAAATGAAAGAGTTACTTACATTTAAAAAAATTATTGAAGAAGGAACGTTTTCACAAGCTGCTAAACAATTAAACTATGCACAATCAACAGTAACAACACATATAAAAAAGCTGGAAAATGAAATTGGTTTTCTGTTATTTGAAAGAGGATGGGATGCAAGATTAACAGAAGAAGGAAAACTTTTTGCAGAGGAAGTAGAAAACTTAGTAACACATTGGGAATATTCTATAACTCAAGCACAACGTATTAGCAATGAAGAGGAAGGGAGTTTGAGAATAGGTCTATTAGAATCCGTTGCTAAAAGGTTAATACCAATAATATTAAAGTTTTTAAATGCTGAAAAACCATATATACATTGTGATTTTGTAGTGGGAAATACAGCAATTTTATCAGAAATGATAGAACATAATAAGATTGATTTTGCGGTGTGCGGAAATAATGAAAATAAATCAAAGGTAAAATTCACCCCAATATGTGATGAACAGATTGAATTTATAGTGAATAATCCCGAGCATCCTTTGTTACAAAAAGAATCCGTTGAAGCATTTGATATTATAGATTATCCAGTTATTGTAGGAGAAAGTAATTGTTATTCGTATCAATCTGTAAGTTCTCTCCTAGCGAAAAATAATTTATCTTTTAAAAGAGTTTATAATTGTAGTGCTTTAAACCTCATTCCAGAAATGCTTTTTGAAAATGCGATAGGAATTATCCCGAAAGGTACAATTTTGAATGAAGAAATACTATCTTTTAAGATTAAGGACTTTAATTCTAAAATCCCGATTGGTATATTAATTTCTACTAAAAATAACAATTATTTAAGTCAAACGAAACAAAAAATTATCAACATCATTAAAGTAGCCCTATAATTATGCTAAAAAATTATAGGGCTATTTTCGATACGTACTTTTCTTTTAGCATTTCAGAGATTTTTGTAATAATAGGATTTATGTGAGTAGAAGGATTTCCTAACATTGCAGTGAATTTAAAATAGGAGTGTAGAATACTATATGGTTTAAGGAGGGTGAAACTTGAACTTAGGTAAGCCAATGGCTAAAGGAAATACAGCGGAAATTTATCTGTATGATAATAAGATTGTGAAGTTATTTAAAGAATATCTTCCAGGTACAGAGTCTATGAATGAAGCAAAAAAACAAAAATATGCTTATTCATGCGGGCTGCCAGTTCCAAACGTATTCGAAGTGATAAAGATACAAAATAGACAGGCAATTATTATGGAATATGTAAAAGGGGACAACATTGGTGATCTGCTGCTTAATAATTTAAATGAGGCAGAGCGTTATATCGGCCTTTGTGTTAATGAGCAAAAAAAGATCCATGCTATACATGTGAATACAGATGAAATGGAGTTAATGAGGGAAAGGTTAGAGCGTCAAATTAAATCTGTACATAAATTGGATGAAAAACAAAAGGAAAATATATTAAATAAGTTAGAAGCAATCAAATTTGAACATAGATTATGTCATGGGGATCTCCATCCATTTAATCTAATTCTCAGTAATAGTAATGTGAAAATTATAGATTGGGTAGATGCTACTTCAGGTGATATTCGTGCAGATGTATTTCGTACATATTTATTGTACGCTCAAGCTTCAGTAGAATTAGCTGAAATGTATTTACATATATATTGCAGAAATACGAGGTTATCAAGAAATGAGATCTTTCAATGGGCTCCTATTATTATTGCAGCTAGGTTAACTGAAAAGGTGTCAGCTAATAACATTGAATTACTAAATAAATTAATGATTCAGTAGTGTAATTAAATGAGTAAAATTATTAGATTTTGCTTACAAAAAATATAGTAGTAAAAAAAGGAGTCCGTTTTATGAAAACTGATGAATCGATTTCATTGACTACCGAATTTGAGAAATCTGCTCCTGCGCTACAACTTTCGAAATTACATAAGCGGTTCGGTGAATTTATTGCAGTCAATCATATTGATTTAACTATTCCAAGGGGATCTTTTTACGGAGTTGTTGGTCCTAATGGAGCAGGAAAAACTACATCTTTATCGATGGCTGTTGGTTTGTTACGACCGGATGGAGGGAACGCTAAAGTTTTTGGGATTGATGTTTGGGGTAATCCAAAACAAGCTAAAGCGCTGATTGGGGTATTACCAGATGGGTTGGCTTTACCGGAAAGACTTACTGGTCGTGAATTATTAACATATATGGGATTGTTAAGAGGAATGAATGCCAAGGAAGTTGCTCAGCGGACAGAAGAATTACTTGCAGTATTAGAGCTGAATAATACTGAGGGGACTTTAGTTATTAATTATTCTACTGGTATGCGTAAAAAACTCGGCCTTGCACTTGCACTTCTTCATGCGCCAAAATTACTCGTTCTCGATGAACCGTTTGAGGCAGTAGATCCCATTTCTGCAGCTACTATTAAAAAGATTTTACAGAAATTTGTTAGTTCAGGTGGTTCTGTAGTATTTTCTAGTCACGTCATGGCATTAGTTGAACAACTTTGTGATCACGTTGCGATTATTTCGCAAGGGGGAGTAATTTCATCTGGAAAGATGGAAGATGTTTGTGGTGAAGAAAAACTAGAGGATATTTTCATTCGATTAGTAGGTAAACCCGCCACTAAAGGAGGGGAATTGTCTTGGTTAATGTTTTAATTCAAATGAAGTTATCAATACTTAAACATTCAATGAATCGTGGCAGGGCAGTGTTATTTATTATGACAGGATTAGTTGGTTTGTTGCTAGCGATTGGAACTATTCTACTTTTTTCTTTTTATCCAACAGAACAAACTATATCAAAAAGCATTTTATATGTAACATTCGCTATTTGGACACTAGGGTGGATTATAGGTCCGATGCTTACTGGAGGAGACGGAATATTACGTCCTGAATATTTTGTGTTGCTTCCGCTCAATTCTTATAAACTAGCTAGGATGCTTCTCGGTGTAACTTTTATTGGAGTAGGCCCACTGGTTAGTTTTTTAGCTTTCATAGGATTATTAATCTATGCAGCTAGAATTAGTATATATGCAATTGTAGTTGCGGTCCCGGCAATTATTTTACAGTTAGTTTTTGTAGTGTTGTTATCAAAAGTAATAGTTAGTATTATGGGTGAGGCGATGAAATCAAGAGTCGGTATGGAAATGGGAGCGATGTTCATTGGTTTCATTATTGCATTTCTAAATGTGGGCTGGTATGCACTTCCTGTAATCAATAGAATAATATTTACTGATACCGTGCTACTTTACATGATGCCATCTAGTTGGACAATACTTGCTGTTGAGTACGCAAGTCAATCTAATTGGTTATTAACCAGTGTTTTCTTGAGTGCAATAACGATATTTTGTGGACTTCTTTTATTTATATGGACTACATTATTGACTAGAAGTACAGTGAGAGATTCTAAAAAAATCCAAAGTGAGATTACTAAAAAGCATTATAGAAAAGTTTTTAAAATCTTTTTTGAAACTAAAATAGGAGCGATCATAACTAAGGAGCTAAAATGTTGGGGGAAGGATCCACAACGAGGGCGTTTCTTGCGGATGGGAATATGGATAGGTGTATTTTATGGGATTATAGTTACAATTGCGGATATACCATACTTAATGCCTTGGGCGGGAGTAATTATGATTGTATTTACAAGTATGTTTGCTTGTAATTTATATGGTTTCGATGGAAGCGCGTTATGGTTAACGTTGGTGACACCTGGCGCAGAAAGGATTGACGTGCGTGGTCGTCAATTAGCTTGGTTGATAGCTATTGGTCCTGTAGCAATTTTAACTACAATAATTTTCACTTTTACTAGCGGACTTACTTTCGTTTATCCATGGGTATTTGCAGTAGTCCCAGCTTTACTTGGTGGGGCAGTCGGCCTTATTGTCTTATTTTCTGTAGTTAATTTAATTCCAATTACTGATCCACATCGCCGTGGAAGAGGAACGATAATATCTGGTGACGATATGAATGCGAGTAAAATGTTTATAACCACGTGGCTCATGCTGTTGATGGTGCAAGTAACAACGATACCCTCGTTACTAGTTGTATGGTTGGGGACATCATTACATATACAATTCATACAATGGTTAGGTGTACCGACTGGGGTTTGTACGGGAGTGTTTTTAGCATGGCTATTTGGGCGCATCGCTTACAAAAAACTTGAAAGAAATGGCCCTGAGTTGCTATTTGAAATGAAAAGTGGGGTGAAAATTAACAGTAATAATCACAAAAAGAAAATTCGCAATACAGAAATAGAATTACCGAAGAAAAAACTTGCCGTTGTTGTTCTTCTTGTGTTTATGGGAATCTTTTTCTTAGTGCACCAAAGTATAGTGCCGATTGTCTTTGAAATATTTGATGTGGATGAAAGAGTCCGTCTATTCTTTCTTCCGCGCTACCTTCCTCATATTGCCCGTATTCCAGTAAGTATCATTTTCGCTGTACTAGGTATAGTGTTTTTGTATAAAGCAATATTAATTAAGATACAGCACGCAAAAGAATCACAACTAATAAAAGATGATATGTAAAACATTCCTAATCAATTAAGTTTTTAGCGGATGTTGTTCAACTATAGTTACATAGTTAAACAACATTCGCTTTACATATTTATTAAGGAATAATTATTTTCAAGTTTTAATCTATAAAGATTCATTATCCGTACTTGTTCCTCCGTTAATTCTTCTTTATCCCAATACATATGCATTAAGCTATATTCAAAAATCTCCTTTAATTTAATAAATAATGGAAACTTGTCTATCATCTCTTTTGGTAGTTCATTTTCCTCTTGGTAGCCTTCAAATAGTGCTTTTGTAATAGAATACTCATAGTCAACGATATTCCCATTTCCAGCAAATGAATATTCTATCGCACTATAAATAGGAACGGCTAAATCGAATATGTAAAAATGTTTTTCGCAGTCTTGAAAATCTATCATTGTTAAGTTTGAATTATTTTCGACTAAAATGTTTTCTAACCATAAATCTCCGTGAATTAAGCCGTAATTTGAAGGAGATTTTTGTAGCTCTTTTATGGAAGTTAAAACGTCAGACGCAATTTCTCTTATTGTATTTTCTTCTTTAGGGATATATTTAAGAAAATTATATTCTTCATTTTCATACCAATCGTTTATATGTTTTACTGGTTTAATCTTTTCAAAGCTTTTAGATATACGATGTAATTTTCCAATTTGTTTACCAAGTTTTTTAAATATATTAGAATTCCATTCAGACCTTGGTAAATGTATACCAGGAGCAGCTTTATATAATACAGCAAAAATCTCCTTGTCTAATGGGAATTTTTCTACAAAGTTCCCTTGTAATGAAGGGATTATTGGTGGAACACCTAAACCATTTTGATATAAAAAATTTGTATATATAACTTCTTCTATCTGTTCTTCATATGTTTTGTAGTTTGTAATTCTACTGAAGTATGTACCTTGTTCTGTAAGACATTCATACATCTCATTTGTTATTGGCTTAATGTTAATAAAATTCAACGGATACTGTTCATTTATGAATTGAAGTATTTCTTTTTCTAGCTTGTTCATTGAAACGTCCTTTCCAAACCTTAATTTTTTAACTTGGGAATTAAAAGAATCTTATTTTATAAAATTCGTGTTTAATTTTTGAAATCCTTTAAAATGAAATATGATGTAAATTGACCTTTAATAATTAGTAAGGTGTTGCCAACATACTCATTAACGCTAAATTGAAAAATGAATAGAAGGTATGACAAAATGAGATAGATGAAAAAATAAAAATTAATACTTATATATAGATTATAAAGACTTTAGAGAAAGGCTCATGTTATAAAACACAAGAAATATCAAAAGAAAGAAACGCACTTCTCCTATACTTTTAAATAAGGAGTGAAGGAAATGAATGAACATATACAGCAGATGATTAATTGGATTGAGAGCAATTTAAAAAAGAGATTTTCATTAGATGAATTATCTCGTTACATGGGGTATTCTCCTTATTATTGCTCTTTTAAATTTCATCAAGTAACGGGTTTCAGTATTAGACGTTATATTCTTCTTAGAAGGTTGTATGTATCTACGGAAGATTTGAAGAATGGTAGGAAGATAATTGAGGTAGCGTTGGATTACGATTACTCTTCCCAAGAGGCTTATAGTAGAGCTTTCAAAAATGTTTTTGGAATGAATCCAAGAGAATACCAACTTAACAAAATGCCTATTCAATCATTTGTTAAACTAAATTTAAATAAAGAAGGGGCGTTTAATATGAATATTTCTAGAAAAATAGAGGTTGAACAGTTACGAGATAGGAAGAGTGAGCTATTTGATAAAGAGGTACTTAACATATTAAATGGTCAAGTTATGTATGAAGAATTTAAAAACGAAAAGCTAATGGGTGATTCTGATTATGCCCCATTTAATGAGGCAATGTGTGTGAACTCGGCTACTACTCAAGTTTTTAATGAAGAGTTTATTAAAACAAGAGCGAAAGGACATAACAGTTCAGTAGAAAGTTATATAAAAAAGGTTATAGATCCGTTAGAAAACCTTTTTACGAAAAAGTATAAATGTATTGTTCTATGGTTTGGTGAAGATATGTTTTGCCAAATGAACCTACTTACCATACTTTCTCACCTTGAACAGTCTGCTTATGAAGGGAAGGTATACTTAAATAGCTTTAGAGAGGATGAATTTAAAGTAAATCAAATTGAACTTGAATTGGGGAATTATTCTTCTATATACAATGAAGTATTAGTAAACCATAAAAAGACCTCTCATAAGGTACCACCTGTAATGTATCAGGCTATAGACTTATTTTTAGAAATGTTAACAGAAGATAATGCAGTAATGAAATTCATCTCTAAAAATAAAGATTTATCAACTCGTGAATTATTAATAAAGTTGTTTTATCTTTTTCCAACAATCGGATATGGAGATACTCAGTACATAGAGCTGATTAATAAAATAAAGAAGAAAGCTACACCCAAAATATAGGTGCAGCTTTCTTCTTATAATTGCTCAAGTAATTCTAATTCTTTTTCTACAAATAGCATTAGTTCTTTAATTGTTTCACCAGAAAAATCAAAACGAATACCGGCTGCATCATACACTTCTTTTATAGATTGCGAGCTTCCTAGTGATAATGCCTTTTTATAATTTTCTAGCGCTTGCTTAGGATCCTCTTTATATTGTTTATACATTTGTAATGCACCAAGTTGGGCGATCGCATATTCAATATAATAAAATGGTACTTCAAAAATATGGAGTACAGGTAGCCAACTCGTTGCTATCCAGTTTTCGTAGCCATCAATATGTATGACGCTAGACTGATAATGTTTTTGAAGTTGTAAGTATTGTTCATTTCTTTCTTCAGAAGTATGACTTGGATTTTCATACAGCCAGTGTTGAAATTGATCGACAATAAGCATAATAGGTAAATATGAAATAACATCTTTAAAGAAGTTAATTTTTGCTTGTTTTAAATCTTTTTTGTCTGTATAGAAGGTATCCCAATAATGAAGCGAGAATAACTCCATTGTCATACTGGCTAGCTCAGCTGTTTCAGCTGGAATTTCTATATACTGTCGTAATTTTAATGGTTTTATGAGTTCGTTATGAATACTATGACCCATTTCATGTATAAAAGTGACAATATCATCTTGTGTATAATTTAAGTTCATAAAAATATAAGATAATTGTGAAGCTGGTAAGTACTCACAAAAGCCACCAGCTGCTTTTCCTTTGCGGCTTGTTAAATCAAGACAATTGTGTTTATACATTCGGTTTAAAAGTGCTGAAAATTCAACATCTAGTTTATTAAAGATATGAGTGCTCTTTTCAATTAAATCATTTTCATTTGCAATAGGTTTAAGTACTTTTTGATCTGGAGTTACAGCTGATACATCCCACGGGCGAAGCGTATCAACTTGCAGTTTATCTTTTTTCTCTAGCAATAATTTATCTTTAAGAGGCACAACATACTTACGTATCGATTCAGCTAGTTCATAGCAATCTATCGCTGAATAATCAAAACGCTCGTATTTTTTGAACATATAATCGCGATAATTCTCTAGTTGAATATTTTTTGCTTTTTGATGGCGAATTTCAATTAATTGATTTAATATGTTTTGTAGTTCTTTTTCAACAGATAAAAATTGTTCAGAAATAATGGTTTTTGCCTTTTTACGGATGTCACGATTCGAATCTTGTAAATAGGATTGTAATTCTGTTATCGTTTTTTCTTCTCCGTCCCAAATTCCACTTAATCCTCCAGTGATTTCAAAGTACTCTGTGACTAATTTGTCTTCCTGTATTTCTAATTCGATATTTTCCTCACAAAATAACTTTTGAGCATTTTTTATTCTTGTATCTAATAAACCATATACGTTAGAATCTAATTCCATTCGAAAAGGTGACTCTAAATATTTATTATCCAATAAATTTTGGTACCGCTTTAAAAGTGGCTTTACAAATTGTTGATCATGTTCAAAAGTATCCTTTATTTCTTCATCATCCGTATTACATTGAAAGGCGATGTAATGTGATCTTAATTGTTCTTCGATGTCCCAAATTACTTTTGACTGCTCTTTTAACCAATTTTCAAGGTCTAGTTTTGAAAAAATCATTTTATTTAATAAAGTCGAAAGAGTTTTTTCCAATTGTAGTACATTACTAATATCAATCGTATTTACACGTTGCATTATATATCCCTCACTTTTTATTTATTCATAGAGATATTCTATTTATTAATTGTAATTTCCTTGTTAAGTTGGGGAAATGTGAAATAATGTTAAATTTAATAATTAAAGAAGGTATTTATATGTCAAAGTAAAAAGTTTATCGTAAATGAAAATATATGGAGGGGTGCTACATGAGAAAGAGAAAGAAGTTACTTGTGTTTTTATTTCCACTTGCTTTATTGTGTGCTTGTGAGCCTGAAATGGAAGAATCTAAAAGTGAAGATTCTATAGTTATGGGTATTGCTACAGCCGCGGTAAAGGAGGAATCTTTTTTTAGTGCTGCTATAAGAGATGAAAAAGAAAGAATATTAGATTTAGAGATTGCTGATAGCGAAGATAGTAACGAAATAAAAAATGATATTAATAAAAGATTGGTGATACAAGGTGTAACGTCTTATAAAATCAATATAACTCAAAGAAATAGAGAAGTTGTAAAGGCAGAGAGTAGATGGAATCAAGTTTTTGGACATATATTTGATGACGTATTCAGAAAAAATGGATATGAAGGGTTTGGTATTCAGCAAATAAATTATAAAAAGAATCAACCTGTTACCATTGATATAAAAACTAAGATTAGCGATGATGAAGTAGGGGCGAGAGAACTTGGACAGAAAATAGAAAAAGAAGTTGAAGGTGTACTTAAAACAGAAGCAGTAAAGAAATGGATTGAAAATGATTCATATGCTATTGGGATTTACGATATAGATGATCGGAAAATTAACTAATTGAGGAATGAATGCTATATGAATGAAAAATCGATATAATTAAATATAGAATTACTGAAGGAGGTGTAAGATGTATAAGTATTTAAATATTTTAAACGACATAGAAAATATGATTCAAAATGGAGAAATAAGAGAAGGAAAGAAATTACCGTCTATACGGTCACTCGTTACGCAATATGAATGTAATAAGGCAACAGTTATACGTGCGCTTCATGAATTAGAAAAGCGTCACATTATATATTCTGTCCCTCAAAGTGGATACTACGTTGTTAAAAAATCAGAGAATACTATAGAAAATAACGAGATAATTGATTTTGCTTCCTCAGCACCAGATCCAGATGTTTTTCCGTATTTAGATTTTCAACATTGTATTAATAAGGCTATTGATACGTATAAAAATGATTTATTTGTATATGGAACGCCGAAAGGGTTACCATCTTTAATACCAGTTATTCAAAAACAACTAGCAAATTATCAAGTCTTTACAAAAGAAGAAAATATTTTTATAACATCAGGTGTTCAGCAGGCACTTGCTATATTAACTTCTATACCATTTCCGAATGGAAATGAAACCATATTAATTGAACAGCCAACATATCATCTATATATTGATTATCTAGAAATAAATAAAGTTCCTGTAATCGGTATTAAACGTTCGAATGAAGGTATCGATTTGAATGAATTGGAGCAAATATTTCAAACTGGAAAAATAAAATTCTTTTATACGATACCGAGATATCATCATCCGCTTGGAACTTCTTATTCTAAAGAGGAGAAAGAAAAAATCGCACTATTGGCTAAGAAATACAATGTATTTATAGTGGAAGATGATTATTTAGCAGATTTAGAAACTGATTCAAAAGCAGATCCGTTATATAGCTTGGATAATTGTAGTCATGTCATATATTTGAAAAGTTATTCGAAGATTATTTTTCCAGGTTTACGGGTTGGAGTTGCAGTCATCCCACCATCCATTGCAAATGCTTTCTATACATACAAAAAGATACTAGATATTGATAGTCCGATGATTTCTCAAGCTGCTTTAGAAATTTATATAAAGAGCGGTATGTTTGAACGTCATAAAAGTAAAATTAATTCTTCCTACTACAATAGATCAATAAAACTAGCAAAAACATTAGAAAAAGTGCAAAATGAAAATCCATCATTATTTACATATAATAGACAAAACACATTTGGAATACACACTTGTTTAGAAATGCAGAAAAACACAGTTACAGACACACTTATACAAAAATTAGGTGACATTCAAATAAGTGTCGATACTATTGATAAGAATTATATGAGGAATTTTCCTAAAGAAAAACTGTTAAAGTTAAATATTTCGAATGTAAAAGAAGATAAGATTGAAGAAGGTATTCGTAAAATAATTGAGGAAATCAAGCAATCAAGACAGTTGAATTTTCAGTTTAGAAAAGAATAATTTGAATTAGGAGGTTTGTTGTGATTACATATTATAAAAAAGAGGATCAATGTATAGCAGTTGCTAAGTATTCAAAAGGTATTATCGTAGATCAAAATAACGAACCTATATTTAATGTGAAAATATATGAAGATTCAATTGAAAGTAAGGAACGCAGTATTTCAAATGCACAAGGTGAATTTGAAATACTAGATGGGGTTTGTGGTGAGATTGTTTTACAATACGTTACTCCTGATGGAGAAATCTATACGAGAAAATATGATAGGAAGTAAATACCAGAAGTAATAAAGCTGAATTATAAAAATAAAAGTGAATAAGGTGAAAACATTACGGAGAAAAGTAGCAGTTGTGGCCGGAGCAATTATATATGTAATTGGATAATTATATATTTTTTAAGAGCACTCTTCAAAGAGTGCTCTTTTTCATCAATGTAAATATTTACTTATCATCTTTTTAAAGTGATTTTTATCATAATTTACATATTGCATAACTGTATTTCGTATTGGGTCTCCTGCGTAAAATCTTTCGTACAATTCGTGTCTAGATCCTAAGGGGCTTCCGATGATATCCCAGGCTAACTTAAATAATTTTGTGCGTTGTTCGGCATCTATATTCGTTCCTTTAAAGTACTTTTTCAATAAATCAGCTATAGGACTCTGGAAGTCATTCGAGCTCGAAGGAAGTTGAATGAACCCACCTGCTCCAATTAATTGTAAAATTTCTATTGCACGGGGATAATATTTGGAACCAAGATTCCTTGCAGTTTCGATATATTTAAAATTCGGCAAATAAGTTTTCGTTTCATTTGTAGTACCTTCAACTTCAGCAGCAATTAAAAGTGCGCGAATTGTTTCGATTTGCATAATTAATTCCCCAAGCTTCTCTTGAACATGCAAATAAGTAGTAGCACCGATTGCTTCAGCAATTTCACAAGCAATTGCAGTTATAAATTCTAATTTTACTACTAATCGTACAATTGCTTGATGATAAGCTAAACTACTAGAAGCTATATCTGACTTTAATGTCCATAATGCTTCAGGGTTGTTATACAGTAAGACACGTTCCCATGGTACAAATACATTATCAAAGATTAATAGTGCATCCATTTCATCGTACTGTGAGCTAAGAGGGGAATCAACTGTACTTGAGTTTGCATTCGCAAATGGTTCTCTACAAACCATATGTAATCCAGGGGAATTGGCTGCCACAATGAGAAAGTGAGCTAAATCTTTTTGAGTATCAGTAAGTTTTGCTAATGGATAGATTAATAAATCATTTGAATAAGGAGAAGCAGTACCTATCATTTTTGCACCATTTAAATAAATTCCATCAGAAGTTTCCTTCGTAACTCTTAGTAACCCTAAATTTTTTTCATTCAATATTAATTCTGTAGAACGATTTATTTGTGGGTCACGTTGAACTACACTTAAGAACAAGTGATTATCTCTTGCTTTTTCATAATAAGATGTAATTTTATCTGGAAACTGTGCATCGAATTTTTTATAAAAATATCTTGATACGTACCAGCCAGTAAGTCTCGATCTTGCATAATCAGATAATCTACTCATTACACCGTCTGTAGCATAACTCCACGTTTCAAATGCAGTTCTTCTCATTAATAATTCATTATAGGAATTCGGAACTAAAAATGCTGTATGAACAAATTCTTTCGTTTTTGGGCTCACATATCCAATAGAATTTCTTCGTATGGGGTCATCAAACAATGTAAATAAATTAGAAATGGTACTTAATGTTCCTGCAAAATGTTTGTCTGTAGTTACATCTATTTTTTGTCCATAGAGCCAAACGTTACGACCATCTTGTAAGCTCTTTATATAGTGATTCTTCAAATTTTGCATATTTCCTCCTTTTAAAGACTACTCATATATTTGTACATCTTTTAATGGTGGGGAATATACGTGGAAAGTTATTACTGCTGAATCTGTAGCATTATACATTTTATGCACAGTATCTTTTTTTACTGTGAAAATATCTCCCTCTGTAAACTCTTCAATCCGCTCGCTATTATTTTCGTACGTTATATTTTGTAGCGTACCATTGACTATTAGTATACATCCTACAGATATTCCGTGATCGTGCACAAAAGTCTTTGCTTTGCTGGGGAAATTTAATACTAAAATCTCTAAAAATTCAGACTGATAGATAACGTTCCTTCCGTATTCAAGATTAACTGGTGAAGTAATAAAAGGAGATATTTTATGAAGTGAAATATTTAATGATTGAATAGCGTGTATTAAATTGACCGTATCGTAGTTACATAGGTTATTAAACGTTTTTTGTATGTTATGAATCAATTGCATGTAAAACTTCCTCCTAAGCATGTACAGTAAAAGAAAACCAAATCTAATATTATATAGTGCGTATTGAATTACATAATATTGTATTGAAACATTTCCAAGAAGTGACTTCTTTTACTTAGGAAGTTTATTCAATTTGAAAATTGTGGTAATTCGTTCCGTTAAAATGATATGCTTGAACTATATATTTTTTATCCCGTTAAATCCCGACTGGTGAGGGCTGATAATCAGTGGAGGATGAACAAAACCCCCACTGATTAAAGTTTCACTTTATTGGAAAGGTGATGAAATAAATGGCAGTTCTTTTAGTGGATAATCTATATCAAATGTCTATTGTTTTACTGATCTTATGTTCATTTTGTTTTTATAGATATTTAAAGAAAATAAAAAGGGAAAGAAAGCTTACAGGTTTTGAAATTACGATGTATATCGTGACGCAACTTGCGTATTTCATTTGGGCGGCAACGACTTTTCTTAAAATGTTATCAGAATAGTAATCTTAAAGTATTAGACGCTGAACAGAAATGTACAGGAGCATTAAAGGTATAAACGTGGGCAAGGGTAATTTATCATCTATTAGGTAAATAAATTTAGTCGAAATCTAGACGGATAACAATATTACTTATAACATCTTTATAAAAAGAGAGGATATAAATGGAACAATATAAGTTAATTTTAAAAGGGCCTAAACAACTTGAGTGGGAAACAAATGAAATTATGTCCATACAGGATGATGAAGTTATCGTTAAAACAATCGCAGGAGCGATAAGCATTGGGGCCGAGTTACCACAGTATAATGGATCCGATGTTACAGATACGAATCCTTTTTATCCAAGAAAAACTGGATATGAAAGTTATGGTGAAGTGATTCAAGTTGGTAATAAAGTAACACATGTAAACGTAGGCGATAAAGTAGTTTCTTTTTATGGACATGAAACGATAGGGATAGTTAAGGGTTATAAAGTAATTCGAGTGCCTAGTTCTATACAACCTAAAGTTGCTTTATTATGTATTCTTTCGTGTGATGCCGCTAAAGGAGTATTGAAACTAAACCCGCGACAGGATGAAAAAGTACTTGTAACTGGAATGGGAGTTATTGGTTTACTCGCTTGTTATTTCTTAAAATACTATGTAGGCGTTGAGCACGTGGATGTTGTTGAGCCTAATAAAAATAGAAGAGATTTTGCAAAGAATTTTGGTGCGAAAAACATATATGATTTAGAAGAGAAAATAATAGAAACATATAATTATGGTTTCGAATGTTCTGCTACAAATAGTGGGTTCCATACTTTGCAAAAAGCTCTTAAAACTAATAGTGAAATATGTATACTGTCTGATGGTAATATAGAAGAACTAACATTAACCGCCAACTTTTATCAGAAAGAATTGCAAATCATTGGATCAAGTGACGGATACGATTATCAAAAACATGCAGATTGTTTTTTTTAAGAAATAGGACAAACACCATTTATAGAAGGGATCTTTCAACATGAAATACATTATACTTCACTCATACAATGCTTTGATGAATTGAGTTTAGGGATAATTAAACCATTAAAAGTATATGTTTCATATGAATAACGAAAAAAATGAGAAAATATTTGTCACATACCTTACAAATGTTTCGTCACATTTATGATTACTAAATGAGGAGGAACATATATGAAAATATTTGTAGCAGGTGCAACTGGTGTAATAGGACGTTCTTTATTGCCAATGTTAATAAAAAATGGGCATACGGTTTTTGCGATGATTCGTAATACTTCGCAAGTAGAAGCAATGAAAAGGGTGGGTGCCATACCAGTAATAGCTGATGTATTTAATAGAGAGGCTGTATTTTCTGTATTAGAAGAAACAAATCCCGATGTAGTTATTCATCAATTAACGTCATTGTCATCATGGAATTTTGAGGATAATGCAAAAATTAGAACAAAAGGCACTCGTAACCTTGTCGATGCCGCTAAAAATGTAGGAGTAAAGAAAATAATCGCTCAAAGTATTTCATGGGCGTATGAACCAGGGGATACATTTGCGACCGAAAAAGATTCACTACATATTACTGCTTCTATGCCCCGGCAAGTTACTGTTAATGGCATATTGAAATTAGAAGAAGCTGTTAATGAGTTGCCTGAATCGGTTATACTTCGTTACGGTACGCTATACGGACCAGGAACATGGTATGCGGAAAACGGCTTCATTGCAAATCAAGTTCTTAATAATGAAATTACTGCAACAGATGGGATAAGTTCGTTTATACATGTCAAGGATGCTGCAAGAGCTACTATGCTAGCTCTTAATTGGCCTTCAGGAATCGTAAATATTGTAGATAATGATCCAGCAACTAGTAAAGAATGGCTACCAATATATGCAGCAGCGATAGGAGCACCTAAGCCTAAAGTTCAAGATGGGAAAAATAGTTGGGAAAGAGGAGCTTCAAATAATAAGGCACGTAAAGAGTATGGATGGACACCTTTATTTCCATCATGGTGTGAAGGGTTTAACAACTTAATAGGTAAGTAAAATAGACCTTTAATGGGAATGATAGTAATATTCACCATTAAAGGATTGGACTATTATGAACATAATTTGGGAAAGTATTATATTAACTCTTACTGGAATAATTGTTTTAAAAATGACAGGTAGTACATCTGTCAGCCAAATGACAAGAGCTGAGATAATTATAGTTGTATCAATTGGCCGCATTATTGTAGAACCTGTATTAAGTAGAAAAGTAGTCCCATCTGTATTTGTAGCTATCATATTTGCGAGCATACTACTTATCATTCATTTCTTTGAATTGAAATCAAGGAAGGTGGAACAATTTCTAAATGGAAGTAGCATTATAATTGTTGAAAACGGAGAGATTGTAAAAGAGAATTTGATGCAGGCAAAAATGTCGGAACAACAACTATATATGCAATTAAGAGAAAAAGGAATTCATGATTTGAAGATTTTACAAAAAGTTACAGCTGAACCGAATGGGCGTATTGGTTATCAACTAATAGAGAAAGCTCAACCAATAACTTTAGAAGTGTTAGAAAAAGTAATAAATCAGTACAATACAAAAAGATAATTTCTTTCGAGAAAAGCCAATACTACAAAACGGAAGTATTGGCTTTTTTATTTTTTTACAAACGTAGGGATTAATAAAATAGGGTGGATTTTAAACCAATCATTATAATAGATGTAGACTTATAATTATGCTATATTCAATGGACCTAAAGTGAATGTGGTAAAAAATTAATTTGGCATAGGTAGCCGCAGTGTAAAAGTTGATAAGTTTTTAATGTGATACTAAAAATGAGATGAAAACAAGGAGATAGAAACATAATGGAATTTTGGGAATCAAGTTTTATTGAGAAACAAACAATGTGGGGATTTGAGCCTACAGAATATGCAATTTTGACAAAAGATTTTTTTCTAGAAAAGAACATTAAGGACATATTAGTTCCCGGTATTGGATATGGTAGAAACGCAAAGGTATTTATCGAAAATAGTATAAATGTAACAGGTATTGAAATTTCGAAAACAGCGATCGATTTAGCAAGAGAAAACGGACTAGAAGATGTTAGTATGTATCACGGTTCAGTAAACGAAATGCCTTTTGATAATAAACTGTATGATGGGATATTTAGTCATGCACTTCTTCATTTGTTGAATGAACAGGAAAGAGAGAAATTTATTGAAGATTGTTATAATCAGTTAAAACCAGGCGGATATATGGTTTTTACAACTGTTTCTAAAAAAGCTCCCATGTACGGAAAAGGAAAACAGTTGGATAAACATTATTATGAGATAATGGAAGGTGTAAAAATGTTCTTCTATGATTCTGAATCTATAAAAAAAGATTTTAATCAATATGGATTAGTACAAGTTTCGGAAATTGATGAACCAAATAAGAACATGGCAAATAAACCTTCAATCAATTTCTTAATGATAAAATGTAAGAAAGAACGATAACTAAAAGTTATTAAGAATGATTAAAGATGTTTATATATTGATTATGCACAAATAAAAAGGACAAGCATATAATAGAAATACCTTTTAACTTTAAGTAACCTTAACTTTCGTTAATAGGGTATCTCAAAATCCCCAAAAGAGCACTTGCGGAAACAAGTGCTCTTTTATTTGGAATTTTAAACCATAAATATTGAATAAAATGTTAAACTGAAAAGAGCACTTGTTTTAATTAAGAGTGTAGTATATGAATGGAGTGTTATTGAATGCAAACAAGAAAAGCCTATCTATATGTATTTGACACGATGTCTGATTGGGAGTACGGACATTTAATTGCTGAACTTAATACAGGGAGATATTTCAAAAAAGATGTAGCGCCTTTTAAAGTAGTAACAGTTGGAATAAATAAAGAAACGATTATTTCAATGGGGGGCTTGAATATAAAGCCGGATATTTCCCTAGATGAATGTATCCTTGAGAGTAACGATCTATTAATTTTACCTGGAGGGAATACTTGGAGTGAAGAAATACATAAACCTATTTTGAAAACAGTTGGTGAAGCTTTAAAACTTGGTACAATTGTAGCGGCAATTTGCGGTGCAACTATAGGTCTTGCAAATTACGGTTACTTAAATTCTAGAAAGCATACAAGTAATAGTTTAGATTATATGAAAATGGTTTGTCCTAATTATAATGGAGAAAAATTTTATGAAATGGGACCTGTAGCATCCAGTGGAAATCTTATTACTGCATCGGGTGTAGCCCCGCTAGAATTTGCAATGGAAGTACTGAAAAAATTAGATGTATTTGCGCCGGATACACTTCATTCATGGTATAAATTGAATGAGACTCATGAAGCAGAATATTTCTTCCAGTTAATGAATTCAATTAATAGCTGAGTAGTATGTCGAATGAAAATTATATTTTAGATGATGCGAAAACTAATAACAAAATAATTTTATGAAAATAACAGGTAAGGGTATTCCTATGAATATATGAGGAAATATCCTTACTTTTTATAGTATTATTTCTGAATGACAAATGTAATGGCATTTGTTTTTAATTGAATGTGTCTTTCATTACGAACTATATTATAAGCTAATTCTTTTATTTCAACTTTTACTTCTTTCCATCCTTTATAAATGTTTTTTAATAGACGTATCAGTTCTTCGGTTGGGAGATTAATTTCAATTAAAGCTTCTAATTCTTCATTCGTTTTTAAATCAATTTCTTGTATGTTAGAGTTAATAATCAAACAATTAATACCGCCGTTTTTTGTCCCTTTTTTCATAGAATGAAGCACATTTTTAAAATCTTTTTCTGATTTGACATGTTCTAAACTTGATACTGCAACGATATAATCATAAGCGTTAGAGTCAATATGATAGTTTTCAATTGCTGCTTGTTCTGTTTTTATAACCTCGAATACATCATGTTCTTTGCTATAAATTTGTAGCTTTGTTAAAGCGGAATCAAGTAAATCAACACATGTAACCGTGCCGCTAGTATTTTTTATTTTTTTTGCAATTGGAATGCTATTTCTCCCAACGCCAGAGCCAAGGTCAAGTACTTGCAAGTTGTTTTGTCCGTCAAAGTGGTTCATCAAGTCCATAACCGTTTTAACTGGTTTGAAAAGCCAAGAGCCAGCTTCAAACAGTTTATATTGTTCATAGCAAAGATCGTGATAGTTCTTTTCTTCTTGTCTTATGTAATTGATACGATTCATATTGTTTCAGCTTCAATATTTTTATTGCAAAATGAATAGGTGGGGCAGCCTTTAACATTTGTTTGAATTCGAAAAATACCACCAGCATGTGGATACTCTTTTAATTCGTCATCCGTCATTCTTGTTCTGGCTGTTGTAACATATAAATCAGTTAAGTTAGAACCACCAAATGTACATGATGTTACATATAACGCAGGAATTGGAATACTTAATATTTGTTCTCTAGTAGAGGGATTCCATCTAGTTATTTTTGAACCTCCCCAATGTGCAATCCATAAACAACCTTCTTCGTCAATTGTCATACCATCAGGTAGACCATCATTTTCAGAGAAAATGATTACATCACTTGGATTATGAATTTCTCCAGTACGTATATTATATTGATATCGAACCACTTTTTTAGTAGGTGTATCTATAAAGTAAAGGTATGTATGATCAGGTGACCAAGCGATTCCGTTTGAAGTATTTACATGTGAAACTTTTTTCTCTACACTCAAATTATTATGTAAACAATATAAGGAACCTGCAGCATTCATACCGTATGTATCTGTAGTACCTGCCCAGAAACGACCAGCGGGATCACATTTTCCATCATTAAAACGATTTTCTATTAAATGAGGTTCGGGGTCAAAAATATGTGTCAGTTTTTCTGTATTTACATTAATAGAATAAAAGCCGTTTTCCATAGCTAAGAGTAATATGTCCTCTAAATATGGAACAACACAGCCAATTTGTTGATTGAGAGCGATTACTCGGTTCGTATTGGTAGTAGGATTATATATGCATAATTTTTTCTCCATAATATCAACCCAATATAAAAGTTGCTTTTTTTCATTCCAACATGGTCCTTCAGCTAAACTCGCTTTAACATTTAAAACTAAGTCTATATTACTGAACAAGATGTTCACCTCGCGTTATAAGATATTAATATAATTCGATAAGAATAGAGGTAAACCTTTTAGTCAGAGGATATTATGATTTGTGCTCTAGAAAACTAATCTTCTCAAGTGATTAAAAGGTTTATAAACACGGAGAGGAAAATGCATATGATGTTTTATGAGATTGTTTGCTTTTCTTGTAAGAATATATTTCGTGTTTACGAAGGTAGTGAAAAATATAAGCGATTTAAAGAGAAACCAAAAGGGGCATATTGTTGTGATGAGTGTAGCCACAAAATTCAATTAGAGGCGATAAAGAATTTTTTTAGATAATTTTACGATTTCGATTCGGAAAAGTTTGACAATAAAAGTGTTATAAATTATCATATTAAAAAACTAATATTTAAGGCATAGAAGAGAAGAGTAGTTAAGAAAGAATACGTACAGAGAGCTCTGGTAGCTGAGAAAGAGCGGTATACATCTTAATGAAAAAAGACTTGGAGCTGCGCAAGGAACTAATTTATTTAGGGATGGTGCGACGGGTTCTCCCGTTATAGAGATAGGGTATAAGCATATTTTGCCGTACCTGAAGAGGTTAATATGGTGACATATTAACAAACTGAGGTGGTACCGCGAAGCTAACAACTCTCGTCCTCAAGATGAATAATCTTGGGGGTGGGAGTTTTTTTGTTGCATAAAACTGGAAATGAGAAACAAAAAATAATTGAGGTGAGTAATATATGCATTGGGCGTATGAAGTAGCACATGAATTAATTAGGAAACATCCAAATAAAGAAACGTTTGTTTGTGCATCTGGAATTAGTCCTTCAGGTTCTGTTCATATTGGGAACTTTCGTGAAATCGTAACGACTTATTTCGTAGTAAGAGCACTTCAAGATTTAGGGAAAAAGACTCGTTTTATATTTTCGTGGGATGATTATGATAGGTTTAGAAAAGTTCCAAAAAATATTGATCCATCTTTTGCAAAGTATATTGGTATGCCATACTGTGATATTCCAGATCCGTATGGATGTCATAACTCGTATGCGGAGCATTTTGAAAAAGAGTTTGAAAAATCGCTTCAAGCATTTGGAATTGAAGTAGAATTTATTTATCAACATGATGAATATAGAAGTGGAAGGTATAATGAAAATATTTTAGAGGCTTTGTATAAACGAAAAGAAATATATGATATTTTAATGGATTTTAAAACTGGAGAGTGTAGTGAAGAAAAGCGAGAGAGCTTTTATCCAGCTACATTATATTGTGAGAGGTGCGGAAAAGATACAACAATTATTACACATTTTGATGAAGTATTAAAAACAGTGCGGTATGAATGTGAATGCGGAAATGAAAAAGAGTTATCCGTATTAAATACAAATAAAATGAAACTAAACTGGAAAATCGATTGGCCGATGAGATGGATGATAGAGGATGTAATTTTTGAACCAGGTGGAAGAGATCATTCATCGGAAACGGGTAGTTATAATGTATCAAAAGAAATTGCAAGGAAAATATTCAATCGTGAAGCGCCTCATTACGTTGCTTACGATTTCATTGGTATTAAAGGGAATCATGAAAAAATGTCTAGTTCTTCAGGGAATAGTATTACACCAAGCGATATATTGAAAGTGTATATACCAGAAGTAATTCTCTTTATGTTTGCAAAATACAAACCAGGCGCTGCTTTTCATATTGGGTTGGATGAAGATGTGATTCGCAATTATACAGAGTATGAACGATTGAAAGATAGTTATGAAAATAAAACGCTCAAAAATGAAGATTTATTTGATGCAATTAAACTATCTATAGTTAATAGCGTGTTTAAAGATTATCCAAAATTTAATCAAGTAGCAGGAACGTTACCATTATTAAATTTTGATTCAACTATTTTACAGGGGATATTAAAGAAAATAGATAGGAGCTATGTATTAGATGAAATGAGAGCGATAAGTAATCGTGCAGAGTATTGGATAAGAAACTTTCAATCTGAAAAATTAATCGCGGTAAATCAGGAGAAAAATGCAGAGTTTTACTACACATTAGATGAAAGGCAGAAAGAATGGCTAGTAGAAGTTTGTAAAATACTTCGTTCTAATAAAGATTACTCTAACTTAATGGAGCAATTATATGCGATTTGTCATCATGAAAATAAAAAAATAATGAAAGAAAATCAAAAACAATTATTCACTATTATATATAAGCTCATTATGAATCAATCAAATGGTCCTCGTATACCATTATTAATACATGTAGTAGGCATAGAAAAATTTATCACACTATTAGATTTCTAAAACACAGTTAAAAGCAACGCAAGTACCAAAATTTCTAAGTACTTGCGTTGCAAATTTTACTATCGTGAATACATTTTCGGACATTCATCACCACTTGGTTCATAAAAACAATGGCTTTTAAACTGTCCTACAAATGGCTGATTATACCATTCAGGCGGACAAGCTCCAACTGGACGGAAATACCAAAGAGCCCATCGTGCAGGCCAGCGCCATTGACCTTGTAAAACTTTTCGTGCGATTTCTTTTTCTGATTCACGAGCGCGTTGATAAAAATATCCATATTGTACTGCTTCAAATCCGCCGGGGCTTTGATATACAGCGTCTCGTACGGTACGGAGTTGTTTAAAATCTAAGCAATCACAAAATACACGGTTTACTACAACGCATCCAACTAACTCCTCACCTTGGCGACCTTCGCCTTCAGCTTCAGCACGAATTAATCTAGCTAGTAAATCAACATCACTTTCGTTGTATGGAATAAGGGGCATAGTGATACCACCTTTCTGTTATAGTAAAGAGTGTATGTTATAAAACAATCTGCGTGCTTTTTTACATAAAAATAACATTTAATTTTAAGAGGAGCTTGTATAAAAAAAGCTAATTAGTAATAGTAGATAAATATAAAAGGGAGAGGTATTATGTATCGAATTCATAAAGACCATATCATTTACTCAATGTCACCAGAAAATAAGCCGTGTATGGAAGTAGAAATTGGGAGCAGTCTTGTATTTGAAACATATGATTGCTTTGAAAATCAAATCGATTCTGAAGATGTTGTGTTTCAAGAATTAGATTGGAACCGAATTAATCCAGCCACTGGACCTGTATATGTTAAAGGAGCAGAACCTGGCGAGATATTAGCCGTAACGATTGAAAAGATTAAAATTGCAGAGCAGGGCGTTTTAACTACAGGTGCAAACCTTGGTGTAATAGGGGATGAGTTAAATGAAAATACAGTGAAAATTGTCCCAATACATAATGAACATGTTTTGTTTTCAAGTGAACTACAAATCCCGATTAATCCAATGATTGGGGTAATTGGTACTGCACCGAAAGAAGAGAGCATTTCATGTGGCACACCGCATGATCACGGCGGGAATATGGACTGTAAAGAGATTAAAGAAGGAACAACATTACTACTACCAGTTAATGTCCCAGGAGCACTATTAGCGTTAGGTGATTTACACGCAGCGATGGGTGATGGTGAAATTGGTGTTAGTGGAGTAGAGGTAGCTGGTGAGGTGACGGTAACAGTTCAGATTATAAAAGGAAAGAAATGGCCACTACCAATGGCTATTCAAAAAGGAAAAATGATGACGATTGCTTCAGAGAAATTGTTAGATGATGCAGCAAGTCGTGCTGTACATAATATGGTAACATTTTTACATGAAGAATTAGCAGTGTCTAAAGCTGATGCAACTCTTTTATTATCGGCAGCAGGTAATTTAAAAGTTTGCCAAGTTGTGGATCCGTTGAAAACGGCGCGTATGGAATTAGGGATGGATTATGTGGAGAAACTAGGATTTACTTTTAGTAAATTTCATATTAAATAGATAAGGGACGAAAAAGGATACTTTTGTATAAAAGCATCCTTTTTTTAATTTACGGATTTTGTGAAAAGAGGTAGTATTTATTTTATATAAGTATATTTGAGATTGTGGATTAAAAAGGAGTTCAATAATGGTCAAAATTATGATTGTAGAAGACGATATGAAAATTGCAGAACTATTATCAACATATGTTGCGAAATATGGTTATCAAGGAGTTATTGTATCGGACTTTCAAAATGTATTAGACATTTTTTTAGATGAACAACCAGAGTTAGTTTTATTAGATATTAATTTACCGAGTTTTGATGGTTACTTTTGGTGTCGTCAAATTCGTGGTGTTTCTACATGTCCGATACTATTCATTTCGGCTCGTGAAGGTACGATGGATCAAGTTATGGCGTTAGAAAACGGTGGCGATGATTTTATTCCGAAGCCTTTTCATTATGAAGTTGTAGTGGCGAAAATTCGTAGTCATTTAAGACGTGCATATGGAGATTATGCACCGAAACTAGAAGAGCGAATGATTGAGCAACAAGGCCTTTGTTTATATCCTGAAAGACTTGTATTGAAACTTAGAAATGACGAGATTGATATAACGAGAAACGAAGCTATTTTATTAGAGACATTAATGAAAAATTATCCGCGTGTTGTGAGTAGGGAAGTGTTGTTAAATAAATTATGGGATAGCGAATCTTATGTTGATGATAATACATTAAGTGTAAATACAACACGTGTGCGTAAAAAGTTACAAACGTTACATATAGAAGGTGCGATTGAAACGATTCGTAGTGTTGGATATAGATTGCATATTACTTGGGATACTGGTATAGAAAAATGATAAGGTTGTTTATACGTGATCATATACCACTTATTTGCTTTACTATAATTCAACTACTAGCTATATTTCTCGTATATTGGTTTGATGGGCATAATCATATTACAACGGCGTTATATGCAATGTTTTTAGGTGTTTTCTTTATGGGAAGTTATTTAGTGTTTCGTTATTTTACACATCGTTCTTTTTATGAGCGCTTAGCAAACCCGATGCAATCTTTGGATGAATCTGTTCAAAAATCTGATTTTGCAGCTGTATCGGCTGCTCTTCAAGAACTACTTGAGGTGCAATATCGACATTATCAAAATCAGCTGCAAATGCAAGAGAGAAAAAATAATGACCATTTAACCTTTATGAATCAGTGGATTCATCAAATGAAAACACCTTTATCTGTAATAGAATTAATTACACAGGATGAAGTAGATTCACGTTTTGAAAGTATAAATGAGGAAACTGATCGATTAAAAAAGGGATTAGAAATGGCTCTGTATGTCGCACGTTTAGAAGCATTTACACAAGATTTTTATGTAGAAAGAGTACAACTACATAAAATAGTGAATCATTCGGTACATGAGCATAAACGGTTCTTTATCCGGAATTTTGTATATCCAGAGCTTGAAATTGATAAGGACATTACAGTAGAAAGTGATGCGAAATGGTTACAATTTTTAATTGGACAAATACTATCGAATGCGATTAAATATTCATCTGGTAGTAGAGAGAAGATTAAAGTGAAAGCTTGTAAGGAAGGTAATAATGTTATACTTGAAATTGCTGATAATGGTGTAGGAATACCGAAGCAAGATTTACCAAGAGTGTTTAAACCTTTCTTTACAGGAGAAAATGGTAGAGATTTTAAAGAATCAACTGGAATGGGGCTATATCTCGTATATGAAATTACGAAGCAATTAGGACATAGTGTAGAAATCCATTCAGAAGTTGGTAAAGGTACCGTTGTACGTATTAAATTTTAAATGTGTAAAAATGACTCAGGCTAAAGAACTTTTGAAATAAGTTTTTTAGCCTTACTTTATATGGATTAAATAAAATGATATAAAAGACTGGTATGATTCTAATAAAAGGTCGTGTAAGTATGTGTAATGACACAATAATAAATAAGGCTGTTAAATGAGAGGTTTTTAATAATTTATTAATATTTAAATAGTTTTTTGTAAGAAAAAAGCTCGCCCTTTGAAAGAGCTAGCTTCATGAATTTTAATTAAGTAAACAAACTTAATAATTTATATCCAATTAATCCTAAAATAGTGATAGGAACCATCATTAAGAAAGAAGAAATTCGATTAGCATTAGAGCGTTCTAATACAAGAATCAAGATAATCCCGACTATGACTTCGGTATATCCAACAGGTAACATGTGACTATAGTCTTCAAAATTTAAAAGAATGTGAAGTCCATCCGTTACAAAAACGCCACTAATAAGCGCGCTTCCGAATTTATGAAGTGGATCCGTAGTATCTTTCCATAGAAAACCTGCAACTCCAAAGATAGTTCCTCCTATACATGCACATACAATCCATACGGATATAAAATAAATAGAGTGAGCTACATTTTTAATAACTATTGCATAACCATAGTAGCCTAATACCATACCGAGTAGTGCAAGGATACCAGAAAGTATAGCTGTACGCTTAGAATAACTAAAGCTAGCCACAAAAAAGGATGGAACTAACCAAACGCTTCCTAGATTAGCTAATGAATTCCAATGTCCAGGAAGTATACCTTGCCCCAATTTAGTTAGTATACCAACAATTATCCCTACTATAATCGGGACGAGAAAAATCCTTAAAAACATATTTAACTTTGTGATTTTTAATGTCCTGTCCATAAATTCAATCCTTACATTAATATTTTCTGTAAAGATATAATAGCTTATTACAAGGGGATAATCAATAAAAATTTATCGAAAAACAATAAGTTATTATTGGATAATGAATAACATTTTGTTTTTATACAAAATTTATCCCGCTTTAATGGGCAGTAAGACCCCCACCTCAAAATTCAGCGAAAGCCAAGAAATTAGGTGGGGGATCAACTGCCCATAAAATTCCGATTGGTTCAACTAATAATCAGTGGGGATGAAGAAAACCCCCACTGATTAAAGTTTCACTTTATATAAGAGAGAGTGCTTAGAAGTTTACTACTGGGGAAATCTAAAGGACGTATTACAATCAATGTAATTTGTGCTTGTTCAATATGAAGCTAAGAAATGATAAATAAGCCTAAAAGAAAGCAATCTTTTTAACAGCACAAATAATTGCATTTACTCATACAGTACTAGTATGGTACAATATGGTTATTAATGACGGAAAGGAATGATGGGTGGACGATGATTAACTAATCTTATTTTTAAATGTTGAAATTCAATAAATTTCAATTTCTAAAAAATAGGATTAGTCTGCCCAATTCCAAACAACGGTATTGCTATTTGATTTGCGTAATAGCTTATTTGGGTATAAATAATGTAATGACTAATCCTGCCAAAATTACTTTGGGAGGATTTTTTTGTTCTCCTTTAATGAAAGGGATCGGTAATATGAAAGAAATTTTAAAATTAAATGATGTTTATGTTGAAATAAAGGAAAATACTTTGTTAGAAAAAATGAATGTAGCAGTAAAACAAGGGGATGTTATCGGATTAATTGGTAAAAATGGTGCTGGTAAATCAACGTTACTTCAATTAATAAATGGAAAGATTGAGCCTTCAAAAGGGATTGTTGAATGGCAGCAAATGAATATGACAACCGCATATGTTGAGCAAGAAATAGAATCTTTTATTAGTAATGATGTGATTTCGCAAGAAGCAGAACTTCTTGCGAAATGGGGGGTGCCAACGAACGATTTTCATACTTTAAGTGGTGGTGAAAAGCTGAAAATTCGATTAGCAAAAGGATTTGCCGAAAATCCTAATGTCTTAATATTAGACGAACCGACAAATCATTTAGATGAGATCAGTACGGGATTTCTCATTAAACAAATAAAAAATATGAAAGGTACTGTTATCGTTGTATCGCATGACCGATATTTTTTAGATGTTGTCGCAACTAAAATATGGTCAATTGAGGACAAAAATTTAATTGAGCATAGTGGTAATTATACGAGCTACATGAAAGTACGTGAGAAAAGAAGGAAGTTGCAACAGCGTGAATATGAAAAGCAGCAAAAAAAGATAGAACAAGTAGAAACACATATAAAAGAATTGAGTTCATGGTCACAAAAGGCACACGCGCAGTCTACAAAACAAGAAGGAGTGAAAGAATTCTATCGTGTAAAAGCGAAGCGAATGGATGCACAAGTGAAGTCAAAACGAAAACGACTCGAAAAAGAGCTGGAGAAAACGAAAGTAGAACGTGTGAAAGAAGAATATTCAGTTGAGTTTTCTATTCAAGCGAACAAGAAAGTAGGAAAACGCTTTTTAGAAGTGAAGCAATTAAAAAAAGACTTTCATGGGAAAGTATTATTTGAAAACGTTAATTTTACAATTCAGCACGGTGAGAAAGTTGCGATTGTTGGACCAAACGGTAGTGGGAAAACAACATTACTGAAGATGATTATGGGAAACGAAACTGCAGAAGGAGAAATATGGATTTCACCTTCTGCAAACATCGGCTATTTAACACAAGAAGTTTTTGATTTACCGCTTGATAAAACACCAGAAAATTTATTTTTTAAAGAGACGTTTGAAGAAAGGGGAAAAGTCCAAAATTTAATGAAACATTTAGGATTCCAAGCGTCTCAATGGAAAGAGCCGATTGAGCATATGAGTATGGGAGAAAGAGTAAAATGTAAGCTAATGGCTTATATTTTAGATGAAAAAGATGTACTCATTTTAGACGAACCGACGAATCACTTGGATCTACCTTCACGTGAACAACTTGAAAATACATTAGCTGAGTATAACGGAACATTAGTAATTGTATCTCACGATCGATATTTTCTGGAGAAAACAACTAACACAAAACTTGTGTTTTCAAACAATACGATACAAAAGCAGCTAGAAGAACCTACTAAAACAAGAGATGATATTGAAGAGCTACGTTTAACGTTAGAAACAGAGAGACAAGAAGTATTAGGAAAATTAAGCTTTTTAACTTCTAACGACAAAGAATATAAAGAACTTGATGAACGATTTATAGAACTTACGAAGCAGATTAAGGCGCTATAGCGTAAGTAAGGGGGATTAATATGGGAGAAGAGAGTTTGACTAAGTTATTTAGAATAGATTGTGGAGATATATACTTGCAAGAGTTTATGGTCAAAGATGCAGAGAGTATTTATAAAATAGCAAATCAACCGGAAATAGAAAAGTTTTTACCAGACTGGAAATCGACGAAAGAACAAAGGGTGGATTGGATTGCAAATTATGAAATACCAGCAAACAAAGCATTTCTTGAGGCAGTGAAAACTACGAATAACATAGATAATCATATGTTAAAGCTAGGAATATTTAAGAAAGCTACAAATGAACTCATTGGATGGTGCTGCACAGGTATGAAAGAAGAACTCCCTTCACCAAATAGAGAGATAATGTATGCTATCTCAAATGAACATCAAAATCATGGCTATGCCACAAAAGCGACTAAAGGTTTAATTGACTTTTTGTTTAAAGAAACAAATTTAAATGTCCTTAACGCAATTGCTTTAATTAACAATGTACCATCAAATAAAGTTATTAAAAAATGCAGGTTTACTTATTTGAGTGAACAGAAGATAGAAGATCAAATATATAATCATTATGTATTGAGTAAATCTGAATGGATAAAAAATATTTCTCTGTAAAAGGAATTAAAACGAAATCATAAAAAAGCTTAGAGCTAAAACTCTAAGCTTTTTTATATTCATTTTATCCCGCATTACCGGGCAGTAAAACCCCACTGATTAACATATGAAAGGTACAATTGTAATGACTTCTTGATGGAATTGCTTTTCAACAAAATAGGGAAATCAAGCTGTACAGGGGATAATCAGTTGAAAAATCATTCATGAAAAAGGGTATTGGAATATTTTGTCTAATTTGTGTATCAATGATAATACAAATTTCTTACTCAAATCATTCTACAGATGAATTACTTGAAAAATGGAAGGGAAAAGAAAAGTGGGCGGTATAAAGAAGCATTTAGTCTTAGTCAACAAAAATTGCTGGTAAGTCTATTAAAGAGCTACATATAAAACTTACGGTTGAGTGCTAGTAGATTAAATCTTTAAGCCAGGAATTAGTTTAAATGAGGGAGGGGAACACATATTATAATTTGGTTTCGTCACTTGCCACAAATAAGTATGGATTTTTCAGAATGGACTCCTTTTATACAGAATAATTGGTACCGAAAACATTATATGAAGTTTGTATATTTACTTCAGATAATCATTTTTATAATACCTTATTTTTTTGAAACAGGTTTCACTTATATTAATATATTTTATCTTATCATAATAGGTATCTTAGTCTTCATCATTCACGAATGTCTACACATTTTAGTAATAAGTAAAAAAGGGGATATTAGCTTAACATTTAGTAAAAGATTTTTTTGGTTAAATACAAATGCAGCCTTATCCAAAACGAGATTTTGGGTCTTTATGAGCTTGCCTATTATTGTATTATCAGTAGTTCCTGCCATGATATCGTTCTTTGTATCAGGAAATATTAAATCAATTTTATTATTTATATGTTGGATAAACGCATTCATTTCCGCCTCAGATATTTACAATTCGTTTTTGATTGCAATGAAACCGAAGCACTCATTTTTTTGCAGAGGTTATTATAAAGTGAAATAGTATTTAATGGGTAACTCAAATATGCTTCAACTACATACAATAGTTAAAATATAATATTTGAAAGTAAAAAAGACCGATAAAAAAATCGGTCTTTTCTTATTAATAAAATAAAGATTAGAAAATAGCATTGTAATTCTAACCAATATGCAAATATTATAAGATAGATATGCTTTGTTTATAGATTTGAAAATAGGTTTGTTATCAGTTCTTTTAGAAATCTTACAAGCGTGTAAGATAAATGAAAGGTGAATCAATATGAGCTGTAAGACAATTCATTTACACTCTATAGTGAGCAGTGGAAATGAAGGGAGAATATAAATGGAAATTTTGCAGGCAAATAGTATTAGTAAAGTATATAAAGGGAAAGTACCTTATAAAGCATTAGTAGATATTGATTTATCAATTCAAGAAGGTGAATTTGTAGGAATTATGGGCCCGTCAGGTAGTGGGAAAACAACGTTATTAAATATGGTATCTACTATTGATTCTCCATCATCGGGAGAAATATTTATTAATGGCACAAATCCTTTTCAATTATCATCAGAAGAATTAGCGTTATTCCGCAGAAAACAATTAGGATTTGTATTTCAATCATTTAATCTTCTTAGCACACTTACTGTAAAAGAAAACATCGTATTGCCGATGACTTTAGATGGTGTTTCCGTGCAAGAAATGAACAAGCGATTGGAAGAGATTGCAGAGAAGTTAAATATTACAGATATCTTGAATAAAAGAACGTTTGAAATATCAGGGGGACAAGCTCAAAGAACAGCAATCGCTCGTGCGATCGTTCATAAGCCGCAATTATTACTTGCAGATGAACCAACAGGGAACTTGGACTCTAAATCTTCAAATGATGTAATGGAGATGCTGGATACTCTAAATAAAGAAGAAAAAGCAACGATGATGTTAGTTACACATGATCCGTATGCAGCGAGCTTTTGCAGCCGAGTAATCTTTATTAAAGATGGTCAACTATATAACGAAATTTATTGTGGTGAAAGTAGGCAAACTTTTTATCAAAAGATTATGGATGTCCTTTCTTTGTTAGGAGGGAAAAGGCATGACTTTTCGTCAGTTCGCATTTAATAATATTTTTCGCAATAAGCGTACATATGCTGCCCATTTTTTAAGTAGTGCATTTTCTATTATGATTTTCTTTACGTATGCTCTTTTATTATTTCATCCTGATTTACAAGGTGAGTTGAAATCGACAAGTGCAACAATAAGTGCATTTGGTACATTGGGATTTTCAGTTTCGCAAGGATTGATTTTTGTATTTTCATTTTTCTTCATTTTATATTCAGTTAGTTCGTTTTTAAAAACGCGTAAGAAAGAATTTGGCGTTTTAATGATGCAAGGTATGTCAATGAGACAGCTTAAGAAATTATTATTAATTGAAAATATGTTGATTGGACTTGGTTCAATTTGTATAGGGATTTTCATTGGACTTATATTTTCTAAACTAGTCTTATTGATAAGTGCAAGTGTATTAATGATTAATAATGGTTTACCTTTTTATATACCAGTGCGGGCTGTATTATTAACAGTTATCACATTTCTTTTCTTGTTTTTAATTGTTTCATTATTTACATTTAAAATGATAAAAGTAACGGAACTTGTGGAACTTATTCGAGCAGAGGAAAAGCCAAAACCTGAACCGAAATCTTCAGTTTTATTATCGATACTTTCTTTAATTAGTATAGGGTATGGATATTTTTCGGTATTTCGCTTCATACCAAGTACCAATTTTATTACGCTTGGAATAGGTGTGCTCCTAGTAATTATAGGAACGTACTTTTTATATACACAGTGTAGCGTTTATATATTGCACCTTGCTAAAGGGAGAGAATCTTTCTTTTTAAAGAGAACAAATATATTAACATTTTCTGAATTAATTTACCGTATGAAAGATAATGCAACGATGTTTTTTATAGTATCTATTGTTTCAGCAGTTGCATTTACAGCAATTGGTACAACAGCCGCAATTGGAAATAGGGATTTGGTAAGGATGACAAATCCGTATACATTTTTGTATGGAAGTTTTGAAAATGACAAAGTATTGAATAAAAATCTTTCTATTATAAAAAAGCACCTTTCTGATGCTAATATTCCGTATCGAATGGCTTCATCTTCATATATATACACAGAAAATGGCGTAAATGTAATGAAGTTAAGTGAATACAACGATCTTGCTAAAGCACTAGGCTATCAACAAGAAGCAATTGAAAAAGAAGATGAAATTTTATTAATTCCTGGAGTCGTATCACAAAAACAAGAATTTAAAAATGGCGAGTATAAAAAGAATATAGAAGTCATTCAAGGTGACTGGACAAAGACATTTCATGTGAAAAAAGCTGTAGAAAATTTAGTTTTACCACATGATTCTAGAACTATTTATATCGCTGTTCAAGATCAGGTATATGATGGAATACCTCTTACTAGTGACCCGGTTAATAAAGAAACTCCATATCGTACTTACGGATTTGTTGTAGATGATTGGATAAAAACGAAAGAGATTTCCAATCAATTAAAGAGTATATTTGATAAAGATCTTAGGGACAGAGATTTCTACTTTGAAGCTTTACCATTAAACTTGTTGGAAGCAAAGCAAAAGAATGGTTTATTACTTATGGTAAGTATTTTAGTCGGAATCGTCTTCTTTACATTCGCCGCTAGTTTTATTTATTTCCGATTATATACAGATTTAGATCGCGATCAACAGCAATATAAAATGATTTCGAAAATGGGATTAAGTAAAGGTGAGTTGAAAAAAATTGTAACGAGGCAGTTATTATTAATGTTCTTTTTACCAATTGTCGTTGCAGTGATTCATACTGTAGTCGCTTATATAGCATTACAGCAATTAGTCGATTTTTCTATCATAAATAGCTCTATCGTTATTTTAATTTCATTTATATGTATACAAGTTTTATATTTCTTTATAACCCGTTGGCGTTATCTGCAAAAGCTTTATAAGGTTATGGAGCAATAGAATTTATTAGCTTGTAAGACTACACTAAAGTATGTGGAAAAATGAACTGTATAATGAAAGGAAACGAGATGAAAAGAACTTTAACTATTTTTATGTTAACGATACTACTATTAATAAGTTTTAGTGCATGTTCTAAAAAGGAGAATCTATTTCCTGCAAATGGTGTATTAATTATTGGGGATGAAAATAATATTTCACCAATTATTAATCGTTATCAGGAAATTACGAAAGCCAATGAAGTGTTTTCTGTGAAAACAGGTACTTATGGAAACGGGCAGGTATTAATTTTAAATGAATCTACAGCACGAGCATTGATTAAAGACAAAATTTTTCGTAAACGAGATAATGGCTCCAATTATATTATAGATACGTTACCGAAATTCCCAAAAGAAGGATCGCTATTATTTACAAATGAAGACGACAAGACTATGAAAAGTATTAAAATAGGAGAGGAAGAGATTCCTGTTACATACGATAGTGATGCTTGGATAGGTAACAATCGTAAATATTCAACGGAATGGTATGTGATTGTAGCAAAAAATAGTGTGTATAAAGAAATAAAGGCAAATGAAATGAAAATGCATCTTCTTCATTTGAAAAAATCTCTAGGTGACGAAAACCCTAAAATGTCAACAGATAATACATTGATTAATGAAAATGTCAAAGTAAAAAAGTTAATTAAAGGTTTGGAAGGAGAAGTATCTTTTCAGTTTGTAACGATTGGCGAAAAACCTTAAAAAAGAGTTCGAAGTTGATAAAAATTTCATCAGCTTCGAACTCTTTTTAGTTTATAGACAAATTAATTATTATGCTTTACATTACTTCATTTAATCGAGTCTCGTTTGTTTCCTCAATCCCATTTGAATTTTGAACTGAATTATTTTGGGCTTCTTTTTCTTTACGAGCCTTTTGTAGCATTTCAAGGATGATCCATAAGGGAACACCTTTATCCTTTAACATCTTCCATAAATCTAATTCATTAAATTTATGCTCAGGCTGTTTCATTTCTTTTTCAGATGAACGAATATCAAACTTGATAGGATCATTTATTTTCTTACTTTCAAGTTTAGTAGAAGAGATAGTATTATGCTCAAGAGTAGATGGAGTTATTTTAGTAGGTTGAGATAATGTATGAATATTCGATCCGATTTGCATGCTTTTTCCTCCTTTTCAAGCAATGAGATTAGTTTTCTTATGGTTTTTAAATCTTTTTAACATGAGGAAACTATATTTAATTATAAATCTAAATAAATAGATTTACAAGTTATATTGTAAAAAGCAAATATTTACTTGAATTAATATTTATCAACATTTGTATATGTTTTCTATATATACAAAGTATATAAAATACTTTACATTATGTTTAAGTTGTTAAATTATTCTGTTAATTTGTTAAAAAGAAAAATGTAAACGTTTTATTAGGGGGGGAGAAAGTATGGGGAAGTTATTTTTAAAAATATGTTTTTTTGCATTAGTGACCGTATGTTCATTCGTAGCGAAAATATCATACGCTGAAGAGAGGCAACAAAATAATTATCCAATCATATTGGTGAATGGATTTGCTGGATGGGGGAGAGAAGAAATGCTTGGCGTAAAATATTGGGGTGGTGTTCATGATATACAGGAAGATTTGAAACGAAATGGTTATACGGTACATACCGCAGCTGTTGGACCTGTTTCTAGTAACTGGGATCGTGCATGTGAATTGTATGCACAAATTAGCGGTGGGACAGTAGACTATGGTGCAGTACATGCTGAGAAACATGGACATAATCGTTTTGGCAGAACTTATAGTGGTTTTGCGCCGAATTGGAGTGAAACAAATAAAGTTCATTTAGTTGGACATAGCATGGGTGGACAAACGATTAGAACATTAGTACAGCTATTAAAAGAAGGTAGTTTTGAAGAAAAGAATTATGTGAAAAATCACCCAGACACCAAAATATCACCACTATTTGAAGGCGGAAAATCATATGTTCATAGTGTTACAACATTAGCAACCCCTCACAACGGTACAACACTTGCGGATGGTAGTCTTCTACTGCCGTTCGTTAAAGATTTACTCATTACAGCTGCAAGCTTCGGAGGAAACAATAATTTATCGTTATATGATTTCAAATTGGATCAATGGGGTATAAAGAAGAATGCTGGAGAGTCCTTTTTCCAATATAGTAATCGTATTCTAAATAGTTCACTTTGGAATAATACAAAAGATATAAGTCAATGGGATTTAAGTACAGATGGTGCAAAGGAGTTAAATAATTGGGTAAAGACACAACCGGATGTGTATTACTTATCCTATAGTGGACATGCATCACAAGCAGCACCTATAACAGGTTTACATTTACCTCATATAACGATGAATAAAGTGTTGATGGGGAATGCATTTTTCTTAGGTTCTTATGCGAGATATGAAGAAAACCGTCCGTTAGTTGATACTTCTTGGTGGCAAAATGATGGTGTAGTAAATACAAATTCCATGATTGCACCATCTTCTAATGTTGCTGTAAATAATAATGAGTCATTACAGGTTGGAAAATGGAATCATATCGAAACGAAAGCGAATTGGGACCATCTCGACATGGTAGGGTTAAGTGTTTCAGACTCGTTAGGTTTTTCTAGCATTCAAGAGTTTTATAGAACAATTGCTGAAAAGCTATCACGTTTACCGAAATAGGTAATAATAAAGCGCTCTCGATGGAATTCGAGAGCGCTTTATATTATATTGAAAGAGGGATTTGGTAGAAAAATATGGGGGGATATTATGAAAATTCAAGTTGTATTATCAGGATACGGAACAGTAGGCAGAGAGTTTATAAAATTATTAAATGAAAAATATTCATATATATATGAAACATATGGGATTCAATTAGTTGTAAGTGGCGTATTAGGGAGAAATATTGCAATATATAATGAAGAAGGCTTATCTCTTCATCATTTATTGATGTATGGTGGCGGTACCGCTGCAATTGAAAAATATTTAGAGTATCATCCGAAGGAACGTGCAACAACTAGCATAAGTGGTACTGTATTGGTAGAATCAACAGTTACAAATCTTAAAGATGGAAATCCAGGGAAACAATATATGAAACAAGCGATTGAAAAACAGATGGATATAGTAGCAATTTCTAAAGGTGCGCTCGTTACAAACTGGAGAGAAATAAATGAAGCAGCAAAAGGCGCAAATATACGAATTCGATATAGCGGTGCAACAGCCGCTGCACTACCGACACTAGATATCGGACAATTTAGTTTAGCCGGTTGCAGTATTGAAAAAATAGAAGGAATATTAAATGGAACAACTAATTATATTCTTACGAAAATGTATGAGGAAGATATGACATTTGAAGAAGCACTGAAAGAAGCACAAAATAAAGGAATTGCTGAGACAAACCCTATATTAGATATAAGTGGTTCAGATAGTGCGTGTAAATTGTTACTTTTGACAAACAGCTTAATGGAAACAGAGAAAACACTTACTGATATACATATAAAAGGAATCGAGCACGTTACAAAACAGCAAATACAAAATGCTAAGAGACAACATAAAATTATCAAATTAATAGCATCAATATATAAGGATGAGGGTGGCAATGTGAATTTAAATGTTGAACCGTGCGAAATAGAAAAAGATCATCCGTTAGCAAAAGTAAATGGGACCGAAAAAGGAATTACGTTCTTTACAGATACGATGGGGCTAGTTACTACAATTGGCGGGGCTTCTAATCCACGAGGCGCAGCAGCTGCAGCTTTAAAAGATGTAATTAACTTATATCGAAAAGATTTGTAAGACCGTACCGCCCTTTATAAAAAATACATATGTCGTGGACCTTTTGAGAATGAAATAAATATGCAAAAATGATTGCAGGGGGTAAGGAATTGTTTAAGGATTTTAAAGTTGTTAAAGATCGTCCCGTTTATATTCAATTAAAAGACTATTTGAAAAAGATGATTATGAAAGGGCATTTGCTCGGGGATCAAAAAATCCCATCAACAAGGGAACTAAGTGAATTACTAAGTGTGAGTAGAAACACTGTACTCGCTGCTTATGCAGATTTAGAGCAAGAAGGACTCATTTATGCAGTTAAAGGAAAAGGGAACTTTGTTGCGAAGGTGGATATATCTAACACTTCGTCTGTTGAAATAGATTGGAAAAATAAACTTAATACAGTGACCGCATTAGCGGACGAATTAGATTTAATGAAACATGGTGTTCGTTGGGAAAAGGGAATGATTGTTTTTAATAGTATAGCCCCGGATGAGAAGCTATTTGATGTTGAAAATTTCAAAAGAGCTTTTCTTACTCGTATGTCCATTGAAGGGGACATCGTATTGAACTACGGATATGCAAAGGGATATAGACCGTTAATGAATTATTTACTTCATTACATGGAAATGAAAGGTGTAGACATTTCGAATAAAGATATTCTAATTACAAATGGATTTACAGAAGGATTGGATATTGTACTCTCTTCTTTATCAAAAAAATCCGGTCGTGTCATTTGTGAGAATCCAACTCACCATGCTGCACTTAAGCTTTTCCGTTTACATGGACTTGAAGTTCATGGGATTGATATGCATGAGGATGGTATTGATACGAATGAAGTTGAAAAAAGTTTGCGTGAAAAAGATTTTGATTTTGCTTATTTAATTCCTTCTTATCATAATCCAACCGGTATTGTTACGAGTTCAGAGAAAAGAACGGAATTGATGAGGTTATTCTCAAAATACAACGTTCCTATTATAGAGGACGGATTTAATGAAGAATTACGTTATTCAGGTTCACATTTAGCTCCATTATTAACTTTTGCTGGTGCTGGCAATAATGTGATTTATATTAGTAGCTTTTCAAAGGTACTTTTCCCTGGTTTACGTGTAGGGTGGATTATTGCAGATAAAGAGCTGATTCATTATTTAGAAAGCGTAAAAAGAGCAAGAACGATTCACACATCTACGCTAGATCAAGCTGTTCTGTTTCAATATTTACATGAGGGATATTTTGAAAGATATTTAAAAAAGGCAAGATCTGTTTATAAGAAAAAATATGAGTTAGCTGTCGGGGCATGTAACCAGTACATTCCTTTCAAAAGAATGACTGGAGATGGTGGACTGCATTTATTTATAGAGCTAGAAGAGCATATGAACGCCCGCACACTTTTACAAAAGTGTTATGAGAAAGGCGTTACGTTTTCACCTGGAGATGTTTTTTACTCTGATGGAGAAGGAGCGAACACTTTCCGATTAGGGTTTTCGCGCTTGAAAGAAGAAGAAATAGTTCGGGGAATTAAAATAATTGGTGATACATTAAAAAATGAAAATTGGAGTTGAGAAAATGAAAATCGGTGTTATTATGGGCGGGGTATCGTCTGAAAAACAAGTTTCAATTATGACCGGGAATGAAATGATTGCTCATTTAGATAAAAATAAGTATGAAATAGTCCCAATTACATTAAATGAAAAAATGGATTTAATTGAAAAAGCGAAAGACATTGACTTTGCATTGCTCGCATTACACGGAAAATACGGAGAAGATGGGACAGTTCAAGGAACACTGGAGAGTTTAGGGATTCCTTATAGCGGAAGTAATATGTTATCTAGTAGTATATGTATGGATAAAAATATTTCGAAAAAGATTTTACGTTATGAAGGTGTAGAAACACCAGATTGGATTGAACTTACAAAAATGGAGGATCTAAATCTTGATAGGTTAGATAAGTTAGGATTTCCATTAGTGGTAAAACCAAACTCTGGCGGATCGAGTGTCGGGGTGAAAATCGTTTACAATAAAAATGAATTGATCTCAATGCTAGAAACTGTATTCGAATGGGATTCTGAAGTAGTAATTGAGAAGTATATAAAAGGTGATGAAATTACATGTTCTATTCTGGATGGAAAACAGTTACCTATAGTTTCAATTCGACATGCAGCCGAGTTCTTTGATTACAATGCAAAATATGATGATACTAGTACAGTTGAGGAAGTTATCGAACTTCCAGCAGAAATTAATGAACGTGTAAATAAAGCTTCACTGGCTTGTTATAAAGCATTAAAATGTAGTGTTTATGCAAGAGTTGATATGATGGTGAAGGACGGAATTCCATATGTAATGGAAATTAATACATTACCAGGGATGACACAATCAAGCCTATTGCCCAAAAGTGCAGAAGCAGCGGGAATTAGTTATAGCAAACTATTAGATATGATTATTGAAACATCATTAAAAGTTAGAAAAGAAGAAGGGTTTTAAGGGAATTATATAACGAATTCTTTTGACAGTTTCACGAAGTATGCTATGATGAATACATTATAAAAACAAAATATTTATCCACTAGGGGGGCCTTTTATAGGCTGAGATCAAATGTGATTTTGAGACTCTTAGTACCTGATCTGGTTAATGCCAGCGTAGGGAAGTGGGAAAGACGTTGCTATTTAATGAGTAAATAAATACTGTCAATTTCACTTTCTTTACGCCTGTAAAGAAAGTTTTTTTATTTTACAGCTTTAATAATTGTGGATAAATACTTATATTTTATACATTATTGGAGGGATTTAAATGACTTTTTCACAATCATTACGTAAAGAAGTAGATTCAATTTGGGAAGCGAGTTTTAACCATCCTTTTGTAAAAAAACTTGGTGAAGGAACATTAGATTTAGCTAGTTTTCGCTATTATGTGCTTCAAGATTCATATTATTTGAGTCATTTTGCTAGAGTACAAACTTTAGGAGCTGCAAAAGCTCTTGAATTAGAGACGACAGCTCGTATGGCACATCATGCTCAAAATACATATGAGGCCGAGTTATCTTTACATGAGAATTTTGCTAAAAAACTAGGGATAACGAAAGAAGAAAAAGATAATTTTATTCCTGCGCCAACTGCATATGCGTATACTTCACATATGTATCGTGCTGCGTATGAAGGGCATTTAGGAGATATCATTGCAGCAATTTTACCTTGCTATTGGTTGTATTATGAAATTGGCGAACGCTTAAAAGAGTGCCAGCCGGAAGAGCCAATTTATAACGAATGGATTTCTGCTTATGGATCTGATTGGTTCCGTACGCTAGTTGAAGAACAAATTACACGTTTAGATACTATCGCTGAAAAAGTAACAGAGGCAGACCGCAAACGTATGAAACAGCATTTTATTATTAGCAGTCAATATGAATATTCATTTTGGGAAATGGCTTATACATTAGAAAAGTGGCCAGTGGATACAGACGTAAAAGACGTAATTGGATAAAGAATAGAAGTAATGTTATAGATAGGTATGGATCATACCTATCTATATATTTTTTCTTGTCAAATTTGCGTAAAGTCATTAGTGCTATGGATATGGCGAAATAGAATATCGATAATTTAGCTCATTTACTTGTCTACGCATTAACTGGATAAACTTCTGTCACATTTATTTTACAATCAAAGAACGTAAATGTTGGTGGTATGAAGTTAAATAAGAAAAGAAACCCGAGCTGTTAGCTGTAACGGAGTTGTTTTTTCTTTGCAGGAATTTCTAAATTATCATGGAGTGTTGTTAATACGATATGCAAATATGCATATCGTATTTTTTTGAGATCTTTATGTGTTAAAATCAGATATAGAGATATGGAAATATAAAGAAGCAAAAGCAGGAATATCCAATGAATTTTGAGAGGTGTTATATGTTTACAAATAAGAAATTAATTCGATTTGGTTTATCGTTGTTTGTATTTTTAGGGATAATTAATTTTACAATCAGCTATTTCCAAACATATCTTGAAACAGCAGCAGATATTAAATGGGTAATTCCAGAAATTTGGAAAACTATTTTGCTAGATGTTCCTCAAGGTATACTTGTTCTTTTAGGCGCAATTGCTTTATATGATTTCACAAAAGAGGCATCACAAAAAGACGCATCAATCTAAGTGTGTCTTTTTTCTATTAGGAATTTCATAGAGAGTTTTGCTGGAGAAATAGAATGAAAAGCCCTAATTAGGGCTTTTTTTGTTGGAATTTCTTATCCGTCATAGAAACCGGTCACTTGGAGGTGTTATAGCGAAAGCCATTTACAGTACAGAAAAATCTAAGTAGCAGATGGAAATATATAGGATATGGCATCATAATTATTGAGAAATTAATTGAACTTAGTAAGTATGAAGATATGACGCTAGAATTCATATTTTTTAATTTTTATTTATCCCGCTATTTGCCGGGCAGTAAGCCCCCCACCTCAAAATTCAGCGGAAGCAAAGAAGTTAGGTAGGGGATGAACAAAACCCCACTGATTAAAGTTTCACTTTATAAAAATGAGCCCATAGTAAAAATAGGTATATGAACAAGGTGCATCATCTAGTGATAAGTCATACTTTGTTGGTGTACGTATTGAACTTAGTTTATAGCGCTATTTCTACTTAGATGTAACGAACAGGAATATAGGGAAGTATCGATGAGGTTGTATTTTATAAACGGAGGTTATGAAAATGAATCAGTTTCAACAAGAACTACAAGCGTTAAGCCTTAATGATTACCGGTCTGGAAATATTGTCTATTGGGACCAGCAAAACCAATATCCATATTACTATATTGAAGATGCTGCTCGTCGCTGTGGCGGTTGTGGTCGTTGTGGCGGCTTCCGTTGTGGTGGCTTCCGTTGTGGTGGCTTCCGTTGTATTGGTTGCTTCGGTTGTTTTGGTTGCGGAGGCTGTGGCGGTTGTGGCGGCTGTGGTGGTTGCTCTAACTGTTTTGATGGTTTTACTGATACTACCGGTACTATTGTAACGTATGAATATTGATAACATCTATCTTGCTAGTTGCGGGCAGTAACATCCCCCAAAAAATTCAGCGAGAGCAAAGAGAAGTTAGGTGGCGGACTGCCCATAAAAGCCCGATTGGTGAGAGCTGATTAAAGTTTCACTTTATCAATTAAAAAACATTAGTTTTATATATGTACGTGCCGACAAAAAATATAGCCATTATTAATGGATATATTCAATCATTCAAGTGAAAGAGTAACAATAAGATATATAGATGTAATCAAGAGGTGATTGATAAAGCAATGACTAGATTTAAAATCTAATCATTGCTTTTTTCTTATGGTTTTATCATCAAATATCTGTCTGGTTTAGGGATTGATTTCTTCTAGCTAATGAATTTATTACAACTTTGTAAGGTTAATGTAATGTTAATCGATAGTAAGTGAAGATGCTTGAGTGTAATTTAAATAAGATTAAAAAGTACTGTTTATCTATAAAATAATTGGGTAAATAATATGTAATTAGGAAGTGTATGAATATGATTGAACTAAAATCTATTATCCATTCGTATAAACTAAAGAGAAAAATAGCTAAAGATTTATACGGAAAAAGAGATGAATTGACACTGTTATTAAATGAATTTAATAAAATGAAATGTACAGTAACATCTGAAAAGAAGAAAAACAATATATTATCTCGTTTGCAACTAATTTATCAAAATATGAAATTAGATAAGCAGTATCCTCTATCAGTTGCTTTTGATAGTAAATTATTGGAGCGATTAGAAAAAGAATCTGTACATACTATTGAGGATGGTGTAACATGTTTACATCTAATGTTAGATGTGAATTATGAGAAAATAAAACAATATGGTTCGAGTACAAGTAGGTCATTTGTTCCATTATCGCAGTCTTCTATTTGTCTTGCTGATTGTATTTGTTTAACAGGAGTTGTAGTAGGTTTACTAGGAGCAATTTCATTTGGGGGATTACTGTTATCTATATGTTCAATTACATAAAGGTTGATATTTGTAAAAAGGGCACCGAATTAAGGTGTTCTTTTTTGGTTTTTTTGTAAAGTTATTGTAAATGATAAGTACAATGTATTAGGTGTAATGTATAATTCGAATGTATTGAAATACAAATACAATAGAGGTGTTATACATGATAATTACTTTGAATTTTTAAAAGAGTCGGTTTGATAATAATTTATGTAGATAAACAGTTTTTACGTTTCTTTTAAATACTTGGTTTAAATGGATTAGATTAAGTAACTATTGTTCTAGCTTTTTGATAATCAAGACAACTGAAGAAAGGAAGGAATCATTTTATGAAAAAATTAAGGTTGCTAACATTTGAAAATATAGTAGAACCCCTTTTAAATGAAAAGGTATCATTTATATACTTTCCTATTGAATGGCTGGACATCGTAGAGATACATTATAAGACATTTTTATTAACGAGTAAGTTGAAACGTTTGAATGAAAGATTGTATGATATGTTTTCGGATATATTGTTTATTCAGCATAACCCGTACGTATTAAATGAAAATACACCATGGATTGTATCGAAAGAACCTATTAGACAAGAGCAGCTCGATTATATTTTTCAAAGTTGGTATGAGATTATTCATGATTGGAAACCAAATAGATTAGTAGAACCACCAAAATATGAATGGCAATCCGATTTGATTTCTAATTTGCCAGTACTACATGATAATGAAACGTATTCTAAGTGGGTGCCCGCTTTAATCTCACATATTTTTTGTGAGCGTCCTATATATTTAGAAAATACAAATGAAGAAGAAATCTATTTTTCCCCTCTTAGATCACAAAATATTTGTGAGGCGATGTCTGGGCCGATAAAAGATGAAAAAACACAAGATTTTTTCTCCTATGTATATCGATTCGAATGCATAACCCGCGGTGGTGAGAACGCTCCATTATTAAATATTTCAATAGGGATTCGGAGATTTTATCAAGAATATAAGATGATAGGTTAAACAAACCTTGATATAACAACGTTTGTTTGACCTGTTTTTATGAATTGCAAACATTTTGCAAACATACGTTATCCAAAGATGCTTTTACCAAAGTTTTTAACGGCTTCTTCTTGCATATTCGGTAAAACATGAGAATAGATACTTAATGTCATTGAAATATCTGTATGACCTAATCTCTCACTGATGATTTTAGGGTTAACTCCTTGTTTAAATAGTATAGTTGCATGTGTATGTCTTAAATCATGGAATTTAATTTCTTTTATACCTACTTTGTGTGTCGCCCTAATGAAACCTTTTCTGAAAGGTGCTCTTTTTATGATTCTTCCAAACTCATTACAATTTATTAAATCTTGATCTAGATAAGCAGAACCAAACCTTAATTTCTCTTTATTAATTAAAATTTTATGTTTTTTTAAGGCGGCTATTGTTTCATTAGGTACAGGAATTGTGCGTTTTGACGAATTTGTTTTTGCAGTTTTTTTGATTTTATTGTCATGACCAGATGTTTGATTTATTGTAACGGTATGTTTTTCAAAATCAATGTCCTGCCATCGTAACCCTAGAACTTCTCCTAGACGCATACCTGTAGTTATTGCAAGTAGATACCCAATGTGATATCGTGATTCTTGTGAATGAGCTAAAAATTTTTTTACTTCTTCCTCTGTCCAAGTCTGGATAGGGGTTTTTTCTTTTTTAGGTATCTCAGCAAAATCTGCTGGATTTCGAGACATAATATTTTGTTTTACGGCTAGGTTTAAAGCGCTCTTTAAAATTCTATGCATAAGCAGAATAGAATTGCTTGCAATCCCTTTATCTAGCGCAGTCTTATAGCATTTTTGAATGTGCATAACATTTAATTTATGAAGCGCGACCATTCCTATACTAGGTATAACATGTTGGTTGATAAATGCCCTATAGCCAGCAAAGGTACTCTTTTCTATACTCATACTTTTAATTTCTAGCCAATGATTTAGATAATCTTTTAACGTAACTTTAGATGGCTCTATAAAAGTTCCTTCATTCAACTCTGTAATCTTCTTTGCTACATCGGCCTGTGCTTCTTTTTTTGTCTTATATCCAGAAAACCACTTCTGTCTTCTTTTTCCTGTCTCTGGATCAGGACCGATATCAATAACGATGCAATATTTATTTCCTCTTTTTCGAATATGTCCTTTCACTTAAAACACTCCTTCATTTTGTTTTGAATCATGTTGTATAAGTCTAGTTGTAATTTTGCTGCTATGAAAATTACATGTTTGGACATATCAGCGATGGGTATATTTTACCATATTTAGATTATTATTAAGGAATAAAAAAAGAGCCATAGGGCCTCTTTTTTTGCTGTATTCATGGAAATAAAATTAAAAGCGTTTGATAAATAGCTGCAATAGTACATGTGATGTGGTTGTTAAAATACTAGCTAACCATTATATATATTATATTAAGTTTAATGAGTGGAAGAAATATTATTATTATCCAATATAAAAGAATACTTTGTTATATTAATTATTAAACTTTCTCAATAATTTTCAGATTAGCAAATAAATAAAATTCCTAATTTTTGTGATATTATGAAAATAACTAAAAAATGGACATAAAAAAGACCCATGACTGTGTAAGTAGTGCTGCAACACCCCTACACCGTCTCCCTAACCACAGTAGGGAAAACAACTGTCATAAGTCTTCGTACATTAGTATAACACACAACTTAGATATAATGACACGTTTCTCTGTAAATGTAAAAACTAGGGATGACGTGTCTTTTGTCCATAAGGAGGACAAAGATTGTGCAAGTTTTATTGGATTTTAACGATATGCAAGAAAGTCTAAAATTATCCGGTTATACAAATAGGAAATTAGCGATACGTTTTAAAGTAACACACACAACTGTAAATAGTTATTTTAATAAAAAGGGTAAATTTGATTTTATGCACTTTGTGGATGCACTTAGGTTATATAAGCCTAAAGATATTAAGTTTAGAAGAAACTGCATCAAAGAGTGCATACCAACACTTTCACACAAAAATTTAAAATTAGCATTAGAAGTGTTAGATATGTTTGGAGAATATGAACTTCAAGATATGATTATGCAACAGATAAATAAATTTAAGAGCAAACAAACCGAGACTGAAAAAGAAATGAAAAAAGGTATTTCGAAAACAGTACGAATAAACTTAAACTTGGTTCCTTTATACCAAACATTGCGAGAAAGAAGTGAAAATACGATTACACCTAAGGTGTTCTTTGAGAAAGTTGATAAAATGAGAAAAAATCAAAAATATATTGATAATGAACTTGTAATAATGTTGATGCTAAACACAATATATTCTTTTTTTGATTTAGGTAATTACAAGATGGTGAATGAATATATTCAACAATTATTACCTGATATTATAAAAATTAAATGTCGCTCTTTAAGAGATTCATTTTTGTTAAGAATAAAAGAAATGGAGATTTTTGTGAATCTTCATGAAAATAAGTTAAGAGAATCTCGTCAAAAATGTTTTGATATAATAAACGACGAGACAAATTGTTATGTCAGTACTAAGGCGGTAGCGTATTGTAAAATTGGAGAAAGTTATGTTTTCTCCAATTATCAGAAAGCTAAAGAGTACATGGAAAATTCACTAAAAGTTATTGGTGATCCACCTAATAAGAAACTAGAATTAAGGAGAGAAAAAGTACTTAATACATTTTTGTTTTTAAGAATATACCATAAGAGAGATTTACATACTATTAACTTTGATGATTTAGATGAAGCCGAGAGAGCCTTTTTATATGTAAGGTTAGGTGAGAATGAAAAAGCAATTAGAATTTTACAGACCTTAAAAAGTAACAACGGTTATCTTAGTAGTTTTCAATTGTATTATATGGGGCTCGCGGTTGGAGGCAAAGAAGGGAAAAGATACTTAGAACTATCCCTTGAAAGTTTTTCTAAATCAGGTGATTTCTTCTATATGTTTCTACCAAAAGAAGCATTGAAATGTTATAATTAAACTATACATAAAAGGTGGTGAAGCACTTGAAAAATAAGTTTGTAAAAGTAGTGTTATCTATTGTAGTTGTAGCTTGTTTTTCTATCACAACTTTTCAAGTGACAGAAAAAGATAAAGTACAAAGCGCTAAAGAACAAAAAACAATTCTATACATGATTGATCCAGGTCCCGGAGGCGGATAATTATATAAATACAAGAAATGACACTATCTAATAGATAGTGTCATTTCTGCTTTAAAGGGAATGGAAACATTTTGACTGGAACGACAAAAACTTTCCACTTTTAGAAAGTTCACGTATAAATAACAGGATGCAAGGGGGAACTAGTAGTGACAAAAGAAGAAATTGTAATGCTATTCTTAGATACAGTAAAGGAATTCGCTCCTGAAAAATTAGAGGAATATATTGCAGAGATTAAAAAAAATAGCCTATCCTAATTTGAGAGGCTATTTTTCCATTTTCTTATGATGTTTATTCAGAGCTTGAGCGATAGCTAACATCTGGTCTAATGCCATATCTTCTTTATCTTTTGGGAGAGGTTCTAGCCATGCCATAATTTCTTTAAATTTCTCGTATTTATTATCATCCTTGTTTGCTTCGTTATTTTCTCCATATAAGTAGTTCACAGGAACTGCAAATCTTTTCGCTATTTTTTCTATTGTCTCACGACTCGGGAAGGCTTTTCCATTTTCGAATTTTGAAACGGTACCCTTAGTAAGATCTACTTCTTTACCAAATTGTTCTTGGTTCATTTTATGTTCTAAACGAATTTGTTTTATTCTATCTTTCATATCCATAAAAAAACTCCCCTTATTACGACTTTTCGATAATCCTAAATCCTATTAAGTTTATTATAAAGTTTCCTGACAAGAAACGTAAAGAACAAAAAAGTTTCCTATTCTGAAATTTTTTATAAAAAACACTTGAAGTTTCATACAATGAAACATATAATGAACTTGTAAGCATCAGAAGGGAGTGATCAGATGCAAACCGATACACCTAAAACAGAACTTCAAAAAGCATTTGAAGAATCTGGACTTAAATATCATGAACTAGCTAAAAGGGTAGGGATATCGAAGTCATATTGCTATAAAATAATCAATTGGAATTTAAGGGTTTACTATGATGTAGCAGTTAATATATCTAAAGTATTGGGAAAGGAAACAACTATATTATTTAAGGAACAAGAAAAAAATTTTAAACAATAAGTTTCATTGTATGAAACTAACTTAAAAGGAGTGAAAGAAAATGGGTTTAGAACAATTTATTAAAGAATCTATTCGTGAAATTGTAAGAGAGGAAATCAGATCAGCAATAGCTGACTTACAACAACAATCACAACCAAATAAGGTTATGCGAGTGAAAGAAGCCGCAGCTTATCTCAACATTGCGGTTTGTAGAATGTATGAATTAGCAAATCACCCTAGGTTTCCAGTAATAAGAGAAGGGCGTAAACTACTTTTTCTGCAAAAGGATTTAGAAGCTTGGCTTGAGGCACAAAAGGGGGTGATTTAGTGGAAGATACAACATCATTAGTTATATTCGCAATGTTTATCGCATGTAGTGCATGGTTGCTTTACATTACTTATGAACCAATAAAACAATGGGCTTGGAGTGACGTAGAACAAAATAAAAAGACCCACTGCAATGGATCCTTTTCTAAAAAATAAGTTGTTCTAAGTATACCACGGAAAGTAGGGAAATAGTACATGGATTTAATCGAATATCAAGTGCTATTACCTAATAAGTTTTGGGACTTAGCAAAAAGCAAAGCTGAATTAAAAAATATGATACAGCAATATTTCAGTGTTTGTTATCCGCATTATAGAATTCAACGAATTATCAAAAGCGGACAAGCATATATTGCAATTTGTACTAGGAGGTAAAAAGATGGCGATATTTAGACAAGTACACACTTCATTTTGGAATGATGTGAAAGTGCAAGAAGATTTCACACCAGAAGATAAGTACTTTTTCTTATATTTATTAACTAATCCACAAACTAAACAAATTGGTGTGTATCAAATAACAAAAAAACAAATGGCTTTTGAAACAGGTTATTCACATGAAACTATAAAGGCTTTGATGCAACGTTTCGAAGACTATCACAAGATAATAAAATACGATAATGAAACCAGAGAATTAGTCATTTTTAATTGGGGAAAATACAACCTAAAAAAAGCTGGAAAACCAGTTGAAGATTTAATTAAGAAAGAATTAAAAGAAGTGAAAAATATATCTTTGTTGATTCCAATCTGCAAACATATAGAGCAAAAGTCCATAAAGAAGCTAATTGAAACGTTTATTCACGACTCGTATAACGATACGTTAACGAACCGTGGCACGATTGGGGGACAAGAAGAAGAACAAGAAAAAGAAATAAAAAAAGAAGAAAAAGAAGAAAAAGAAGGACCTTTAGTAGTAGAAAATCTCGCAATCGATTTTTATATGAAAAATTTCGGACATATCTCTCCATTCATGGGAGAAGAAATTAATCAATGGATAGATGAACTTAATCAATCGTTAGTAGTGGAAGCAATGAAAATTACTTTAGAAAACAATAAACGTAATTGGTCTTATACAAAAGGAATTTTAAAAGATTGGCATCAACAAGGTTTTAAAACAATTCAAGATGTAGAAGTAGCACAAGCATCATTTCGAAGACAACAACAAAGCAAAAAACGTACTGGTAAAGGTTATGCTAATCGAACTGAAGTTGTACCAGATTGGTTACATCAACAGAAAGAAATTAAACCAGTGCAACAACCACAGCAAGTTTCAAACGAGGATCTCGAGGATAATAAGAAACGTTTGGATGAGATTCTAAATAAATATAAAAATACTAAAGGGGAGTAAAGTATGAAAAACACAGGTGTTGCAAGAAAAGTGGACGAGCTAGGTCGTGTAGTAATTCCAGTAGAGTTACGCAGAACTTTAGGGATTGTCGAAGGTACGGAACTAGATTTTCATGTTGAGGGTGAAAACATTGTTCTAAGAAAATATGAAAAGTCATGCTTTGTAACGGGTGAAGTTTCTGAAACCAACATAGAGTTGCTAGGTGGCCGAATGTTTTTAAGCAAGAAAGGGGCAATTGAATTACTGGATCTTATTCAGAAGAGTGGGATGGCACATGCCTAAGCAACTAAACATTTTCGATGTAGAGCCAGCAATTTGTGAGTTCGATGTAATGAAGGCAAATGTGAAGAGAGGAACTGGACGCACTACATACGCTGACGTACGCGTCCAAGTTCCAACGAATGCAAAGTGTACGGATGAATTACCACGCACAACTAAACAAGATGATCGTTATGACATGTTTGAACAATATGTAATGGCAATATGGAGATTTCAAAGAGCTGTAGATAAGTTTTTCAATTGGGATACAGCTGAAGAATTGTGTAAGGCAGCAAGGGATAAAAAAGAAATAATTCCGGTAAGGGTTTATTTAGGAAGTGGATTTAAACCTGATGTTGTCGAGTACATGCCGTAGTAAAAGGGAGAGGGACATATGAAAAAAATAGAAATTGATGTTAGCAGCAACAAACTTTTAATAGTAAAGGACGGAAATGTAACAGCAGTAAATCCACCAATGAGCGGATTCGGTGAGCAAGTTGCGGTTTGGGTAAACGGGAAAGTTGATCGTGTGGATACTAAGTTTACTGAAAAGATAAAATAATCATTTTTTAAAAAGTAGGTTCGCTTATGAGTGTAGCAAGAAATCATGAAGCGATGAAGGAATCACGTTTAAAAATATACATCGCTTTAGAAGAAGCTAACTTCATTTGGGATGAAAGAGATGTATTACGTTTTCGTGAAATGTGGAGTCAAGGTATGTGTTTACCGAAGATGGCAAAAGCGTTAAGGAGACATCAAGCGGAAGTCGCGCTTCTTGTAATAGATCAAGCTGATAAGTATTTAATTGAAAATCGTCCGATTGGATTAGGGGTTTGCTAAATAGGAAGGGGAAATCAAAATGAACTTAACTAGAATATTCGGAATGCAAGAAGTATTGGATACAAGAATCATCAAGGAGCATGGATTGGAAGGGCAAAATTTATTTTACAATATGATTCTTGCTTTACAGGTTGAAATTGGAGAACTTGCAAATGAAACAAGATGCTTTAAGCATTGGACCAATAAAGGATCTAGTGAAAAAGAAGTTATTTTAATGGAGTATGTAGATGGATTTCATTTTATAGCTTCACTAGGGAATGGCATCGGATTTAATCCTAATGAATATAGCCTGAAATTATTAGAACACAATACAAACGTCTATACGGCAAGTACGTTAGTCAATCAATTTAACAATGTATATGAAGGTATATCGGAATTTCGTGCAACTCAAGATATTGAGCTTTATGAAGAATTATTGTACTCGTTTTTAGGATTAGGTAAGAAATTAGGATTCACATTTGAAGAAATTGGACAAGGTTATTATAAAAAGAATGAAGTGAACCACCAGCGCCAGGATAATGGATATTAAGATCAAATTTGAATTTTATTAAGAAAGTGGACTAAAAGCGTTGATAACTAGATGGGAAAAGAGAGCATCATCACTGAAATAAAAAAGCCCTGCACACAGGGCATCTAAAAGATACCTTAGCAATAACGACGATTAGGGGGACGTATTAGCTAAGGTATCTGGATGGATGGCTGCATACTAAGTATGCAATCAAGAGCATTGTTGAATGTATTGGGATATTCAACACGTTAAGAATAACATGAAATTTCAGTTAATTCATCCGGTAAATTTGTCCAAAAAAGATGCTTCTATAAAAGTTTTTCACCTAAGAATTGGATTCATGGATCTTAACAAAAGCGTTATTTTATTATAGATAAATAGGTGACTCAGCAATTGTGCTAGCCGAGTCACCTAGTACTATCGAACCAAATCATGTTCTTTATCTATATGTAGTTATGTTGAGTTCCTAGAGGCTAGCCCCCAAAAAACAGTTAAAGGACAAAGAAAATCATTTTAGAGAGTTTTACATTTTATTATGTTAATGCTACAACAGCAAGAGTTAAGCCCAACGTATTTAATGTATTAGAATATGGTCCTACATTAACAGTAAGAGTACTTGTTATACCTGGAGGTGTAGTGAAAATAGCGGGTGCTGATACAGAAGTGAATCCTGCAGTATATCCCAGAGAAGTACCAGAGCCAATGATTGGATTATTATTAAGATACATAGTGATACCTGCCGAATTACCTCCTGGTTGAATGATAACTTGCACTTCATAGATTGCCAAATAGGTTCTTCCACCTTCAAGTAAAACAGTTGTTGGTGGTGTGAATGAGATTGCCGTACCATTAGAATTTACCACGGTATCTAGTGGAATCGCAGAATTTACCGAGACTATTGATGGGGTAGTTTGAACAACATTTAAACTGTTAGCCGTGGGGGATGGACAAGTGCAAGGTTTGTGAATGTTAG
>NZ_JBQENW010000018.1:0-88315 GCF_052044835.1 Bacillus sp. 22475
TGTTTTTCCACTTTCTGTACCATCTAAATATCGTTTCACCGCTTGGATTTTTTCTTTTGAAGAAAATTTAGCCATAAAAAATGCACCTCCAATTGTTAGGATGTGTCTAACAATTGGGGTGCACTTCAAAATTCGCAAAGACTTCTTGTTTTATAAATATTTCTCGATTTCTTCGTAAACATCCTTCAAACGAGGATTTCCTTCTCCAACAATTTCTCCATTTACAAGAACGACCGGATAAAATAAATCTTCTTCCACTACGCGCTCTGCGAATGCTTTTTTATCTTCATCTTCTTGTTCTTCTTGGAAATCAATATACTCGAAATTAAATTTATTTTCTTGTCCTTCATATTTACGACCAATTGCCGCTTGTAACCATTCAAACGTTTCTGTTGAAGATGGCATTCCGACGCAGCTCGCACAAATTACTTTCGTCCCATACACTTGAACATTAACCATTTCTTCTCCCCCACTTCTTGTCCCAACAGTATATTCAGATGTCTTATTACATAAGCACATCATTTTACAAACTTATTCCATACCCCTATACTGAAAAAACACGATACAATATTTCGACAATAAAACAAGAAGAGAAAAAATAGATTTTCCCCTCTATCTTGATTATAATAAAACTGATGAAAGGAGTCGATAAAAATGGAAAACCCACATATGCAAGAACAAGTATTAGAAGTATTAGATAAATTACGTCCATTCTTACTTCGCGATGGCGGAGACGTTGAATTAGTAGACATTGAAGAAGGTATCGTAAAACTACGCCTTATGGGTGCATGCGGAAGCTGCCCAAGTTCTACAATCACACTAAAAGCTGGTATCGAACGCGCGTTACTTGAAGAAGTACCAGGCGTTATCGAAGTAGAACAAGTATTTTAATTAAAAGCGGAAGCGGCTCGTTCAGAACAGGAGGTCATTGGAGCTCCTGACGAAGAGGCGCTTTTTGCCTCACAGGAAGGCGCGAAATGGCCGACTGTTCTAGCCGCTGGAGCTAGATATTAATCTAAAAGCGGAAGCGGCTCGTTCAGAATCGCTTTCTAAAAAGAGACCCATTTGGGTCTCTTTTTTTATTCAAATATCACTTATCCGTTAACATCATAAAACAAAATTGGAAATCCTTCTCAAAAAATGCGATAATTAATACTATATAGTGAATCGTTCACACATATAAAGTAAAAAACATAGGGGGACGACACATGCCAAAAATGGGGAACACTTTTTTAACAATTCAAGAACTAGAAAAGAAAAAAGAGTATTTATTAGGCCTTTCATCCGTTATACCAACATGGAATACAAGCTATCAATTTTTATTTAAAGAAATCCAGCAAGAATTATTGGGTAAAGTAAATGAAAAACTTGAAAGGCATCAATTCGTTTTAAATATATGTACAGATCAACAGGTAGGGGCATAATGTATTACATAAAATTGTGGTATAAAAAAGAGACCTCCATCGGTCTCTTTTTTATACTTTTAAGATAGCCAATCTAATTTTCTAATCCCAAGCTTATCTACTGGTAAACGAAGTGAACCATAAAAATGCTTCATAAATTGCTCTGAGCGGTTCACATCGTGTAAAATGGCTTCTAAGCGATCTCTATATATGCTTTTTTGTTCTTCGTTTCCAGTTTGGTAATATCGTTCGACCGTTTCAAAATAGTGAAGCGGGAACAGGAGCCTTGCAAATAATAAGCGCCAACCAAATGAGGATAGCGAATAATTCCGTTCATAATCTGTAACAAATTGAACGATTGTTTGCTCCCAGTCTTTCTTTTTTTCTATCGTCATATGGCGGATCCATTCTGCAATATCTCGACTCGGGTGATCATATACCCAATCAAAAGGGAGTTTGAGCCGCTTCGTTTGATGCCATAATAAAGGTGTGAATCGTTCTTGGCAAATTGTTGCTGCATCCGTTAGTTGCGGCGTATCATCCATTTCTGTATCGACAACATATTGAATTGCATTTTCTGCAACTCCTAAGTAATACGGGAAGGATTCAATAAACAATTGATCGAATACATCTGAAGGGTGGTTCATCACTTGTGATTGCCAAAACTTTTCTAATTGATCGAGCCTTTTTTCCCATAACGCTTTCCATTCACCAATACGGCTTAATTGCTCAATTTCTTCTGGAAAGAATGCACCTCGTTTATGGAATATAGAAAGCTCACTTCCTAATGACATAGCATGTCGTTCTAACGTGCGCATACCTTTTAATAAGCAGTAATTTTGTTCTTCTATCTCACTTACATAGTAGCCGTGTATAGTCGGAACGAAAGTCGCTACAGTTATATCCCCTTGCTGGTTCATATAATCACTGAGCTTTTTCATCTCTACAAGTACTTCTTCCTCCATTTCTCCAATTGGAACAAGTACATAAATTTTGTTGCGAATCCAAAAGCTTTTATAGGGGCCAAGGGGGATTAATTCTTTAACATGCATGTGATAATGCTCATAAATATGCTGAATCATCGCAGTCGCCACCTATGGTTTTTCTTTATATATATGAGCTTGTGCTCGCCTTTCATTCCTATGCACATGATAAAGCAACGAAACGTATACAAATACTAAAAAGAAAAAAAGGTGATAAACATGAAAGAATCAAATCAACTACAAGAAAGAGCATTACAACTATTACAAGAACGCGGTGTAACAATTGACGATATTGCTGAACTTGTTCATTTTCTTCAAAAAAAATATCATCCAAATTTAGAGATGTCAGAATGCCGTTACAATGTAGAACGTGTACTATCAAAACGTGAAGTACAAAACGCACTGATTACTGGTATCGAGCTTGATGTCCTTGCTGAAAAGGGAATGCTAAGTGAGCCGTTACAAGATATTGTAAAACGTGATGAAGGCTTATACGGAATTGATGAAGTTATCGCACTTTCTATCGTGAATGTATACGGATCTATCGGTTTCACGAACTTTGGATATATCGATAAATTAAAACCTGGTATTTTAGAATACTTAAATGATAAATCAACTGGAAAAGTGCACACGTTCCTTGACGATATCGTTGGCGGAATTGCTGCTGCTGCCTCAAGCCGTTTAGCGCACCGAGCTGATCACTCGGAATAATAATGTTTTCTAGGCCGTCAGTTTCATGCTGACGGTCTTTCGTATTCCATAAGCATAAATTCTCTTCCGCGGCTCAAAAAAATAGGCCCTTGCTTAAATCCGATATTTTTATATAACGTTATCGCTCTTGTATTAAATGTTGCTACACTTAATCGAAACATGTTTGCGTTAAACTCTTTCGTGGCAAACGCTATTCCAGCTTGGAAAAATTCTTTCCCCATTCCTTTCCCAGTTAACGCCGGCTTCATACCAAGTCCGATATCAATTGCATCTTCTCCACCATATAAATTAGCATCTCTTCCACCTGGTACTTGTGCATTTTCTCCAAAACAAAAATAGCCGATGAACTCTCCTTGATCATCACAACAGCCATAATACGTTCCATCTAATAGCTCTTCTATTACTTCTTTCTCGCCTGAAAAACTATATAAACTATATGGTTCCTCGTACATCCACGTATTTATCTCCTTTGCTTCTTCTATCGTTAACTTATGTATATCCACTTTCTCTTTCCCCCTATTATATTTCTATTAACAATATTCGATATTCATCTTATAATTCATCTTTCTCAATATATTTTTTTAATTTATCGCTTCATTTTTATGGAAGATTTTTCTTATTATGTTACGATTAAACAGAATCATTACAAATAAGGTGGTGACAATTTGAATTACTTTTCTTATCTCTCCTCGGAAGAACGGCAAAATTTTTTCTATAAAGAACCTCTTAGTTTTTCAAAAAATATAGGGAAAGAACAACTAGCTTACGCACTAGGCGCCACACTATATACTCCTGGCACGAAAGAAACGATTGCGGAAGATATAATTAGAAAGAAACATGTGTATGCTACCTCAATTATTCTTTGTCTAGAGGACGCTATCAGCGATGAGGAAGTAAAACTTGCAGAGCAAAACATCGTCGTTCAAATACAGCAAATCGCTAACTTAGTCAGTGCCAACATACTAAATCAAGCAGACATCCCGCTTCTTTTTATTAGAGTTCGACAGCCAAGTCAACTGAAGACAATTGTTACTGAATTAGGTAGTGCTGTTCATTGTTTATGTGGTTTTGTCTTTCCAAAATTCACACCGATTAACGGAAAGACTTATATCGATCAGCTTGCATATATAAACGAGTTATACTCATTATCACTTTATGGAATGCCGATTTTAGAATCACCAGAAATTATGTATAAAGAAACACGGATAGAATCATTATTACAAATAAAGGATTTACTAGATTCCTATCACGATCACATCTTAAATGTACGTATTGGTGCTACTGACTTTTCAAGTATATTTAGTATTCGGCGTAATAAATACACACCTATCTATCATATTACTGTTGTTCGTGATTGTATTTCGGACATTATTAACGTTTTCTCAAGGGCAACAAATGAATATATTATTTCAGGATGTGTATGGGAATATTTTTCTAATAATTATGAAGAAGGGCTCATCCAAGAGGTATCACTCGACCATGCAAATGGATTAATCGGTAAGACAGTTATTCACCCATCTCATATTAAAGTTGTACAGGCAATGCATATTGTCACAATGGAAGATTATTTAGATGCGAGATCAATTTTACAAAATGCAGATACGTATAATGGAGTGCTAAAAAGTAGTTTTTCTAACAAAATGAATGAAGTAAAGCCACATTATGGCTGGGCTCACAAAACCATTTTAAAATCTAATATTTACGGGGTGCTACATGAAAACAAACAATTTACCGATCTCCTTATTACAAACGCAAAGCAACACGTATAACGTTTTAAATAATATACAAGTTCATGTAAAAGTACGTGATAATCCATATAACTTAGCGCTAGACAATCTGTTTCAAATGGCTGCGAGAATAAATAAGAAACGTAGTTTTTTATTTGTGAGTACAATCCTTGGAAAGCATCTTCCTATTAAACCTGCAGTCTCTCTATCAAGTGGATTTGCTCTCGCTGCAAGATATATGGAAATGCTACATAATACTTCTCATCCATTTCAAAAAGAAATTTTAAATCTCATTTCATTAGAAATTCATGAAATCCCAGAGGAAGTATTTCGTTATCAATATCCTCTGCAAGAAGAAGTTTTGTTCATCGGATTCGCTGAAACAGCGACAGCACTTGGTCATTCTATGTTTCAATGCTTTCAAAATGCAAAGTATGTACATACAACTAGGGAATCGATACCCCACCTAGAATCTGTCATTACATTTGAGGAAGAACATTCTCACGCAACATCGCACCGTTGTTATGTAGATGAAAGCTTTTTTCAAAACAACAATCCAATTGTTCTCGTAGATGATGAGATGACAACAGGAAAAACAGCATTAAATATTATTAGATCTATTCAAAATAAATTCCCACGAGAAGAATATATAATTGCTTCTTTATTAGACTGGCGTTCTCATACTAATAGAAAACAATTTAAACAATTAGAAGAAGAACTTCAAATTAAGATTCATGTTATTTCTTTATTAGAAGGCAGTATTCATACAACTGGCCAACCATTAAATATTGCAAAAACAGATATTCAAATCAAAGAAACAAAGCCTGATTTCAAAAAGCATACCCTTACCTGCCAAAAATCACCTTATACATCAAATTATATAAAATATACTGGGCGATTTGGCATTTCAGCATATGAACAAAAGCACATTCATTCTTTCGCTCAAGAAGCAGGAAAAGCTTTAAAAAGAGAAAGAATTGGAAAACGAACACTCTGTCTCGGAACGGGTGAATTTATGTATATCCCAATGAAAATTGCTGCTGAAATGGGTGAAAATATTTTATATCAATCTACAACAAGAAGCCCTATCCATCCTGTTTCAAATGATGTGAACTATGCCATTCATAATCATTTCTCATATCCAAGTCCTGAAGATTCTACTATTACAAATTACTTTTATAATATTTCACCTCATGATTACGATGAAGTATTTGTTTTTATTGAGCGTGATTTAGGAGAAGAAGCCCTGTTTCCTCTTCTACAGCAGTTACAAACAGTTATTCCTTTTATTCATATCGTCTCATTTTCAAATGGCATAGAAAAGGAAGGTTGATAATTATGGTAAAAGTAAATTCTCATATTAGTAGTTACAATCCAAATGATGCTATTTTTCTATTAAAAGATATTAGTGATTTAATGAAAGAAAGTTCCACGGAAACTAGAGAACAAGCAATTCAAGCTGGCACACATTATTCCGAAATGTTACCAATGGAATATAAACCATCTAAAGCGTATATGGATTTATTCTTTTCTTCCCTGCAACAATACAAACACAAACTAGCCATCGCTGTTGGAGTTGTCGCCGAACAGATTATACAAACTAAAGGAACTAACCTTGTCCTCGTTTCATTAGCTCGTGCTGGTACACCTATTGGCATTCTTATCAAACGCTACATACGCTATCAATACAACCTTGATGTACCTCACTATTGTATTTCTATTATTCGCGGACGCGGTATTGATGAAAATGCACTCCATTATATTTTGGAACATCACCCTAAAGAAACAATTCAATTCATTGATGGGTGGACTGGAAAAGGTGCAATAAAAAAAGAATTAGAATATGCAGTACACACATTTAACGAACGAAATAATACACACATTTCTCATTGTATGGCTGTGCTTGCTGATCCCGGTTACTGTACTTCAATTTACGGTACACGTGAAGATTTTCTTATTCCTAGCGCTTGCTTAAATGCAACAGTCTCTGGACTAATTAGCCGCACTGTACTAAATGACACCTATATCGGTCCAAATGATTTTCATGGTGTTAAATATTATAAAGAGCTAGAGCAAGAAGACTTATCAAATTTCTTCGTTGATGAGGTAACAGATTTATTCCCTTCTGTTCATTCTCATATAGATAATCAATTACGTTATATTACTTCAACTTACACTGATCCCTCTTGGCAAGGATTAAAAGATATACAGTCTATCCAAAATCACTTTGAAATTGACGATATTAACTTAATTAAACCAGGAGTCGGTGAAACAACTCGTGTATTACTCCGGAGAATACCGTGGAAAATTTTAATACGTAAGCAAAACAATCCCGATTTAAAGCATATTTTACTTCTCACTAAAGAAAAGAATGTCCCAATTGAAACCTATGAGAATATGGCTTATTCATGTTGCGGGCTCATTAAGCCTCTTAGGAAGGAAACAATATGATTTTCGCCAGTGATCTTGATCAAACGCTTATTTATTCCCGGAAATCGTTTCGTGCCCCTATAGAAGATGAATCAATTCAACTCATTGAAACTTTAGATGGAAAAGAAATTTCTTTCATATCACATAAAACCATTTCACTACTAAAAAAATTACAACTGCACTCACATTTCATCCCAGTTACAACAAGAACTATTGAGCAGTTTCAGCGTATTGCTTTATTCCAAAACGAAATCATTCCCGAATACGCCATTACAAGTAACGGCGGCAATATCCTTTATAACGGTAAACAAGATGGTACTTGGAACAGGACAGTAAAAGAAAGACTATCGGTTGAATGTATAGAGAGAAACGACATACTAAAGGAATTTGGACAAATAGCTCATAAAGATTGGGTTATATCACAAAAAACAGCTGATGATCTATTCCATTATTGCATTATTAAACGGGAGAACATTCCTTATGATGAATTATCATCCTTCACTTCCTGGTTAGACAAACAAGGCTGGAATCATTCACTTCAAGGTAGAAAGCTATACTTTGTACCAAAACCAATTAATAAATGGGACGCCGTGCAATATATAAAAGAAATTTTGCAAATAGATACGATTATTACAGCTGGGGATTCTTTACTTGATTTATGCATGCTTGAAAAGGCGAACCATGCCTTCGCACCACTTCATGGTGAGTTAGGGGCAATGCATGATAACTTACAACCCCATATTTTAAAAACAGACGCAATCGGCATATATGCCGCAGAAGAAATCGTAAATAAATCACTTCAAATTATTCACAGTTCATTACCTACCTCATGATCATAATATGCACAATTGCATACGCACCGCGATTAAACAGATGGTACAATTTATTTGAATCGCTGTTGCTACACTTCTTGATTAGAGAAAAGGCGTTAACACGGAAATTAGCGTCTTATCAACCTCAAGCAATTGGCACATTTTGTCATCTTAAAAGACACTCGAACGAGTGTCTTTTTTCTATATCCAACAAGGACTTACTCATTTCAAAGTATAAATACATAAAATAATGTAAATCATTACACGCATGAATCACTTTCTAAAAGTTATAAAGTAGATTCAAAATAAAAAAAGCACTCTTAACTAGAGTGTTTTTTACTTTCAAATAAGGAGGCTACATATATGGATAGTACTCTCGTATTTAACTTTGGTATTGGTATTGTTATCATTTTATTCGTCTTCTTTGTACTTTGTATGAGCGGGGTATAAAAAGGCGATTTTCGAGCGTCTTTTTATACATACATATGTATTACTTGACTTCTATAAAAGTAGTAACCATAATAGTTACAGACATACAAATAGCTATTCACATATCCACAAATAGGAGGAAGAACAATGAAACATGTAATCGTTTATGCACACCCAAATACAGAAAGCTTCAACCATGCGATTTTAGAAACGGTAAAACGTGAATTAGAAGAAAAAGGTCATGAAGTACGCGTTCGCGATCTATACGAATTAAACTTCAATCCAGTATTAGGCGCTTCCGATTTCATCTCATTTTCTCAAGGAAACACACCCGAAGATATTAAAGAAGAACAAGAGCATATCTCTTGGGCTGATAGCATTACATTCATTTATCCAGTGTGGTGGGCGGGACTTCCTGCTATTTTAAAAGGATACGTTGACCGTGTATTTAGCCACGGATTCGCTTATGCTTACGGTGAAAACGGTATTGAAAAGTTATTAAGCGATAAAAAAGGATTGTTATTATCTACAATGGGCAATACGAAAGAAGCATACACAGCAGGCGGCATGTTTGACGCAATGAAGAAAACAGCGGATGTTGGTATTTTTGAATTTACAGGTATTGAAACACTTGAGCATACATTCTATACAAGTGTCCCTTCTGTGGATGACAGTGTGCGTAAGCAATATCTTGAAGAGGTTAAAGACGTTGTGAATCGTGCGTTCTAATAAAAAACTCCGGTTGTTAAAACCGGAGTTTTTTATTTCATCATCAATTTCGGAATATATCTTTGAAGAATGCTTTCTAATTCATTCATATCTTCCTGTTTAATAAGTAAATTTACATTGTCATTCATTTTTTGGCGCCCGCGATATAAAAATATATTTTCTTTTGGATTTTCCCATGTCGATGTTTTATAACCTTTTAATTCTTCGTATGAATAAAAGTTTAATCCGTCTACTACACCTTTTTCATATATTTGTACACTTTTAATAAGATGGATGGCTATTAAAGTCATAAAACAACTTGCTACAGCATGAATACCTAACTGAATGAGAAACTGTTCAACTGTATCAATATCCCCACTTACGTACTGAGCATATATATACATACATTGTCCAATGAAATATGCTGGTCCAAGTAATACAATCCAACGTCTCTTCACTCGTGGATATGTTGCAATAAGTTTTCCCGCACTTTTTTTCATTTCATTTATTTTATATATCTTCCATAGAACAAAAAATAAAACACATAATGTAAAAACAAGCATAATACATGACATCCAGTACACTCTGATTCCCTCCCTCCAATATCTTTACATATAAATTTTACATTTTATATGACAATAGCACATATGCAATTATGCATAAAAAAACAGGTAACCTATTTCGGTTACCTGCATTTCATTACATCTTCTCAATCCACTCCGTCAAGTTATGCACAACTTGCGTCGGTTGAACTTCGTATTCTGTTAACTTCTCCACAGTTGTGACTCCAGTGTGGACAAGAAGCGTATGCATACCAGCATTTACTCCTGCTAAAATGTCTGTATCATAGTTATCCCCAACCATTAATGCTTCATCTTTTCCTATACCAAGAACTTTTAAAGCTTGTTCCATAATGATTGATTCTGGTTTTCCGATAAAGATTGGATCCACACCTGTCGATACTGCTACAACCGATGTTAATGAACCGTTACCTGGTAATAACCCGCGCTCAGTTGGGATGGCAATGTCCCCATTTGTGGAAATAAACGTTGCACCGTTACGCACAGCAAGACACGCTTTTGCTAACTTTTCATATGTGATGTCACGATCTAAACCAACAACAACGAAATCAGGATTTTCATCCACAAGTTCAAATCCTTTTTCCACAAGTGCATCGTGTAAGCCTTCTTCACCAATCATATATACAGTTGCATCTTGTTTACGTTCATAAATGAAGTTCGCAGTCGCCATACTCGTTGTGAATACTTGCTCTGCTTTCGCTGGAATATCGAAACGAACAAGTTTTTCTGCCACTTGTTCTGGTTTACGCGTTGAGTTATTCGTAACGAATAAATAAGGAATGCCGCGTTCTCCTAAAGCTTTTACGAAGTCGCTCGCTTCTTCAATTTGTTCTTCTCCGCGATACATCGTACCGTCTAAGTCAATTAAGTAACCTTTATACATCATTATGTCTCTCCTTCTATGCTAACGTTCTCACCTATCATACCACTCTTATATTACCCGCTTTTTCCAAAGAAAAAAACGCTTTACCTTAAAGCGCCCCATAACGTTCATTTTTTCTCTTTTATTTGGTAAGAACAACTACAATCGCCCTCGCACATGTTTGCTAGCGTTTTCACATCTGCGTTCGTAAATAAACGCTTATACATCTCTTTTTCATCTTCACATACTTGTGGGAATCTCTCTGCAATTTCTTTTAACGGACAGTTTTGTTTTTCAATTACGAAAGAGTTCTCTCCATCTCTCTTTATTTGAACCATATAACCATTTTTCTCTTGCATAGCTGCTATCTCTTGCACTTTATATGCTAAATTCTTTTGATTACTTACTCTCTTTTGCAACTGTTCTTCCATTCGCTTCGTTCTCTCTTTTAAAACGTAACGAAGTATTTTTTCATCGCCCATTCGAGCTAAATCTTCTAGCATATCAATCGCAAATTGCTTATACTCTTTCGGGAATGTATCTTCTCCCTTTTCACTTAATCCATACAAATAAGTTGGTCTTCCGACATGTTGCCTTACCATCTTAGAATAAATGAGTCCGTCTTTCTCAAGATTACTTAAATGTCTTCTGATTGCCATTTCTGTAATCTCTAAAACGTCAGCTAGTTCAGCTACTGTGTGCTCTCCCTTTACTTTCAACAATTGTACAATCTCGTCTTTCGTAGTACGTGCTTCCCCCATACTTCACCCTTCTCCCTTTTCTTTCTCACATACAATATAAGATCCCCAAAAGGCATTCTCTGGGGATCTTATAAGCATAATTATTCTGGTACAAATGCAGATACAGGTCCTAATTCCTTTTCTAAATAACTGCGAATATTTGCTGGGTATTTTCCTACCACTGCAACATGTTTTTGAATCGTCTTATATAATTCATCATGATTCATTTGAATATAATCTTGCGTAAGCATTTTTCGAAGAAGGATAATTTCTTTCATCCCTTGTCCATCTTCTTCACTTATCACTCGCTCATCCATTAAAATATCAATAATATCTTCATAGCTTCCTGGATCGCGCATAATAAATCCATCAATCATCGCATTTCCTACATCTAATACAGTATCAATAATAAGATGGGCTATGCGCTCTAATGCGTAAAATTCAAACTCGGTTTCATATATCTTTTTCTCTTGAAATGTACTTGTTGCTCGTTCTAAACATACTAGCATTTGTTCTATTTTCTTTCTGTCTACAAAATACATGAATGTCACCTACCTGGAAATTAAAGCATTTACATTTTAATTGTAACGCTTTCTTCTGAAAAAATCGACAATTTTTCGAATTCACCTTTTCTCCGTTATTTGTTATAGTTATATTTGTATGATTTTTGAAATTGGAGGAATGGAATCTTGGAACGTGAACTCGCACTAGAAATTGTCCGTGTAACAGAAGCAGCAGCCTTAGCATCCGCACAGTGGATGGGCCGCGGAAAGAAAAATGAAGCAGATGATGCAGCAACTACAGCAATGCGTGATATGTTCGATTCAGTAAACATGGCAGGTACAGTTGTAATTGGTGAAGGAGAACTTGATGAAGCACCGATGTTGTATATTGGTGAAGAACTAGGAACAGGTAACGGTCCAGAAGTAGATATCGCCGTTGATCCATTAGAAGGTACAAACATCGTTGCAAAAGGTCTTGCAAATGCAATGGCAGTTATTGCAATCGCAGACAAAGGGAACCTTCTTCATGCTCCTGATATGTACATGGAAAAAATCGCGGTTGGTCCAAAAGCAGCTGGTAAAATTAGCTTAGATGATCCAATTGAAAAAACAATTGAAATTGTAGCAGAAGCTAACAATAAAAAGATTCGTGACCTAACGGTTATCGTTCAAGAACGTGAACGTCATCAAGATATTATTGACCGTGTTCGTGCAAAAGGTGCACGCGTAAAATTATTTGGTGACGGTGATGTTGGTGCGTCAATCGCAACAGCACTACCTGGAACGGGTATCGACTTATTCGTAGGTATTGGCGGAGCTCCAGAAGGTGTTATTTCTGCAGCAGCATTAAAGTGCCTTGAAGGTGAAATGCAAGCTCGCTTAGTTCCAATGAACGAAGAAGAAGAAGCTCGTTGTCGTGAAATGGGATTAGAAGACCCTCGTCAACTTCTTATGTTAGATGACTTAGTATCTGGGGATGATGCAATCTTCTCAGCAACTGGTGTATCTGCTGGTGAGTTATTAGACGGTGTTAAATTCCTTGGCGGAGATTTAGCTGAAACATACTCTATCGTAATGCGTTACAAAACAAGAACAGTACGATTCATTAAAACACATCACCATTTAGATCATAAACCACACTTAAACTTAGATATTTAATAAAGGAGCCATGTGTATGGAAGAACGTTTCTTTCTGTACGACGACACTGTCGCTACAAAAACTCGTTTCGTTAGCTTTATGGGAGAAAATGAGCGTCACGATTTAGCGCTTTTATACTCCGATCGTCATTACGGTAAAACAATTGTCCTTGATATGCAAAGTAATAAATTTGCAATCATCGGCCCTGACGATTTAAACGAACCAGGCTACTTAGAGCATGCATTTTCTATGACTGAAGAAATTGCAGAAGAATTACGCTCATTTTTATTTGAACTTATATAATTTATCGTATGCACCAGCTATTTTAGCTGGTGTTTTTTCATTGCAAGTATTTTTAATTTTCAATCTTATATGTTATAATTAAGAATAAATCTATTTGGATAGAAAGGACGTTATCTACGTATGCCAACAACTACTTTGTAATGGACCAGCAATTGGATAGCATTACTCTCAAAAAAGCACCGTGCTTTTTCAAGGGAGTAGTCTGCCCATTCCCATTACAAAGGAACGTATTGCATCTGTAGTATGATGTTTACGGAGGTTCCTCTTTGGGGAACCTCCTTTTATTTTTGTCTTTTTCTCATGTCTTCATACTACAAGACATCCAAATAGCTGTATTACGTTTCTTTGCCACTACTATAAGAGGTGAAGGAAAATGCAGAAAGTACAACTTTCTTGGAGTTTATATGAAAACGAGCAAAACACAATCGAAAAATATTGTAAAAATTGCAGACGCACTACCCTATTTACTGACACAAATATTCGTAGGCATAACGCCAACGGAAAAAACATATACCGCTTTGCTATTTATAAATGTCCGAAAGATCATACATGGAATCAAAAACTTCGTATTTATAAAGCATTTACTGATCACGTTGAAACAGTCGATATGACGCAGCAAGATCAAACGGAAACAAGTACTACTATTTCTATTACGCAACATAAAGAAAGTGGCGTAGCTGAAATCACGATCGTATTAGACCTCATTTTCGGTTCCCACCGCATTGATAAAGCCTTATCCACATATATTTCTGACTGGAGCCGTACACTCATTGTGGATAAAATTAAAAATGGGGATATTCAATTGAACGGACAACAAATGAAGCCAAATACAATACTTTCTGAAGGCGATTCTATCTCGATTTGTTTATAAGCGAGAATATGTAAAAAATCCTCTTACAATTGTAAGAGGATTTTTTTATTTCTTCACTTTTCGTAATACGAAGTGTGCACAACCGAAGTTACAGTACTCGTATAAATACTCCGTTAACGTACTAATTTTCGTATCATATGTCGCACGTTGGTTACTATCATCAAAGAATCCGCGCAATCTAAGTTGCTCATATCCCCAGTCTCCAACGATATAATCATATTTATTTAAAATTTCTGCATAGCGCTCTTTAAATGCTTCTTCACTAAAACCGTCACGAAAGTTTTTAATTACTTCGTACTGAACATTATTAATGCTCACCGTAGCATGAATCTCTTGCTCTTGCTTTTGCTCCATCATTAACTTCCTCTCTAAGCATTCTTCTTTTTATCGTATCACAAAGCATAACAACCAACAATTTCAAATACAAAAAATTGCAAATTAGTACATGCTATGGAGAAGGAGGTGATACATCGTGAAAAAACAAATTTTACTTTCCCTTCTCACTCTTTCCTTATTTGCAGGGTGCCAATCAGCGAACAAAGCTGAAATGGAACGTGAAGAAGGAAGCCGTGTTCTTGTTTCCAATAAAAACGACATGTATCATACAGAAAATACAAATACAAGGCTCACGAGAGTCGGTTATTCATCTAAACAAAAACATGAAGTATCTAACAAACAAGTAGGGGCCATTAATCGCGAGAAAGTCGCTGAAATGATTACAAGCATGACAGTCAAACTTCCTGACGTTACAAACGCTGCTACACTCGTTACTGATGATGAAGTATTCGTTGTATATCGTGCAAACACGACGGATCCAAAACTCGTAGCGGATCAAGTATATAAAGCTGCTTTGTCCATCGTCCCTCGCTATTATAAAGCATATGTATCAACAGACCAAAAGTTGATTTCCCAAATTCAAGGCCTTCAATCTGGCGCATTAAATGATACAGAATATACGCAAAGCCTCGATATGTTAAAACGTGAAATGAGTAAAAATCCTCATTTGAATAATACGGGGGATCAGACTTTAAATAATATGATTAAAAAGTAAAACAGGTGGAGAGAACCTCCACCTGTTTTACTTTTTATTTTTTATTACGATCCGCATAAATCTCCATCGCATCACACATAAACTGCGCTAACCCCTCGCCAAACTTATCGATATTTTTCGTGAAGCGCTCATCAGCGACGTACATTTGACCGAGTCCCTTAAAAGCGTCTAATGAATAGTGACTAAAGTTTTGCAAGTAATCGTACCATACTTTGATAGCTGCCTGCGCCTCTTTAGAATCTGGTGCATCGTGTCTAAGCGTTGCTAAATTTCTATAAATAGCATTAAACTCCTCTTGGTTCTCTTTTGACATACCTTTTGCATATTCGTTCGCTTTATCTACAGCTGCGTTTCCCCATTTTTCACGGGCTTCTTCTTCATATGGGTTATGGCTGAAATCGAATCCTTCAAACTTCTCTTTGTTCGTCATTTCAATCTCTCCTTTTGTATGCTGAATTGTTTTATCAATCGTCGCAATCACCTTATCTAATCTGGCACGCTTTTCAAGAAGCATTTTCTTATGAAGCTGTAGTGCCTCTTCGCGATCAAATGATGGACTCATGATAATCTCTTTAATTTTTTTCAAAGGGAAGCCTAGTTCTTTAAAAAACAAAATTTGCTGCAATGTCTCTAAATTCTCATTGGAATACAGACGATATCCAGACTCTGTCGTCTCGTCTGGGGTTAACAACCCAATTTCATCGTAATGATGCAGTGTGCGCACACTAATTCCAACTAAATCAGCTACTTCTTTTACTCTCATTGTCATTTGTATCTCCCCCTTAGTACATACGATAAAGTATGACGCAACGTTAGAGTCAATAAGTAAATTCATTTTCTTTCTAAAAGTTTCATCTCTCCCCTATTTCATGCATAATAGATATGTACATATATTAGAAAGCGGTGAAAGTATGGTTTCAAATACTGTAATTGCCAGCATCATCTTTCAACTCATTGTCTCGATTCTGGTCCCAATTATCTTACTCGTTTATTTCCGTAAAAAATATAATATTAATTGGAAAGTGGTCGGCATTGGTGTTCTTATCTTTATCGGATTTACCCAAATTCTTGAAACACCATTCCACCTATTTATGCGCGGTAATCCAACAATCGCTCCATTTTTAGAAAATCCGTTTGTCTTCGCAATTTATGGCGGATTGACTGCTGGTATTTTTGAAGAATTAGGACGCTTCGTTGCCTTCTTCTTCTTACTAAAAAAATATCTAGAATATAAAGATGGCTTCGCTTATGGAATTGGTCACGGCGGAATTGAATCTATTTTAATTGGCGGTTTTTCTGCATTACAAGCATTAATCTTTGCTAATTCTATTAACGATGGTAGCTTCGCTCGACTGATTGAACAAAAACCCGAGCTCAGCATTTTACAGGACATGTTAATTCAACAACCTGCCTACTTATACTTCCTTGGTAGCTTAGAAAGAATTATGGCACTCGTGCTTCAAATCGCCTTTACAATGCTTGTTTTATACGCAGTAAAACAGAAGAAATACATCTTCCTAGTATACGCTATACTATTCCACGCATTTGTAGACTTTTTCGCGGCACTTTACCAAACAAAAACAATCAACATCTTCGTTGCCGAAGGAATTACACTTCTGTGTACAATTGGCGCTGTCGTTCTTATTCGCAAAATGAAAGAGAAATTAATGAGTGTACCGGAGTAAAAAATAAACCACCAAAATTGGTGGTTTATTTTTTATATGGATGATAACTTTTGCCCTCTTGCAGCTCCCTCTTTGTTTCTGCATCTATAACGATATATTTATGAAACTCTCCTACTTCATTTTGAATAAAAGAAGCGAAAAAGTATACTTGGCGATCAGAGTGAACAAAAAAATCTTGAAGTACCACTCTACTTCGACAACCGACAGCTGTTTTTTGTAGGAAAGAAAATTCTTCATCAGGCACTTCTTTAAATAAGATTTTTTTCCGAACACTATATGCTGCATTTTTGTACTCTTTATAAATTTTCTTATCTAATTGTTTATAAAAAACATCCTCACTCACAAATGACTTATTTCGATTGCTTGGATAATTTAGTTTTCGGTTGGATTCTGCATATGTTGTGGACAATTGCGCAAGAAAACAAATAATGAATACGATACATATCATTTTTTTCATCATTGCACCTCAATTTTTTATTATCCACATTACTTTTCCACATATTTAAATCCATATGCTGTTTCCAATAAAAAGGAATTATTTCCACATTTGTCGAAGTATATAGCGTCAACTTGAAAGATGGGGATGAATTATGAAGAAACTTATTTTAATACGACATTGTTCAGCAACTGGGCAAGAATGTGATGCTGAATTAACGACCGATGGAAAAGATCAAGCAAATACCCTTGCTACATTCCTCTTAGAAAATACTCTACAAATTGATCATATTATTTCAAGCCCATTTGTCCGAGCTATCGATTCCATTCGGCCCTATGCGCTCCAAACTAACTTATCTATACAAGAAGATGAACGATTAACTGAACGCATATTGAGCAACGTTCCAATGGATGATTGGATGCAAAAACTAGAATCCACTTTTACAAACATAGATATTGCCTTCTTAGGCGGAGAGTCAACAAAACAAGCAACAGACCGTGCCGTATCGCTTATTCAAGACGTTTTACAATTAAACCATACAACAACACTACTTGTTACACATGGCAATTTACTTACGCTCATTTTAAAGCATTTTGATCATACGATTGGCTTTAATGAATGGAGAACTTTAACAAATCCCGATATTTACGAAATTACAATCAACGAACAATGTATCATAACACGCTTATGGGAAGCATCGTCCAAGTAATATCCCTTTCCAAAACATTCAGTTGACGCCACGAGAAGAGACTGTTCTAACAATAGAAAGGGGTATTATTTCATATGTACGAAGACGTACTTGCTCTACTACATAAAACAAATGTTTCTTATGAAAAGTTCGAACACGAACCGGTACTCGATTATGAGACAGATCGGATTGTACGTGAAAGACTTGGCTTACAAGGTACTCCAAGTAAAAGCTTATTTTTAAAATCAACATCTGGAAATTTTTATGTGTTTTTTACGTTAGAAGGAAATCGGCTTAACCGCGGAGAGATGAAAGAAATAACGGGAGAACGCTTATCGCTCTGTTCTCCTGATGAACTAAGAATGGAAACTGGCTGTACTCCAGGATGTGTAGCTCCTTTTGGTTATTCACAAGAAGTAACAATTATTGTGGACAGTTCCGTTTATACGTACGATAAAATTTTAATTACACCTGGTGTACCTGAATTTACAATTGAATTATCCACAGAAGAATTAAAAAAGATTTTATTAACATGTCCAAATACCATTTTAGAGTACAAACAAAAAGAGAGCTAATCGTTAGCTCTCTTTTTTCATTATTTAGCTTCTGCTGTTTTTTCTTTTGCAGAACGTACTTGCTCGTCCGCATGGTAAGAAGAACGCACAAGTGGGCCAGCTTCACAGTGGCTAAATCCTTTGCTAAGTGCAATTTCTTTAAGCTCTGCAAATTCTGCTGGTGGATAATATTTAATAACTGGTAAATGCTTCTTAGATGGTTGTAGATATTGTCCAAGAGTTAAAATATCCACATTGTTTGCACGTAAGTCATCCATTGCTTCAATTAAATCTTCTCTTGTTTCACCTAAGCCGACCATAATGCTCGATTTAGTTGGAATATCAGGCTGCATTTCTTTTGCTCGACGTAAAAACTCTAATGAACGATCATATTTTGCTCTAGCGCGAACTCGGTCAGATAATCGACGTACTGTTTCAATGTTATGGTTTAAAATATCTGGTTTTGCATCCATTAACATTTTTAAGTTTTCTTCTACCCCAGCCATATCAGATGGTAATACTTCGATAGACGTGAATGGGTTTTTACGACGTACTGCTCGTACTGTTTCAGCAAAAACAGCTGCTCCGCCGTCCTTTAAATCATCACGTGCAACCGCTGTTATAACAACGTGCTTTAAGCCCATTTGTACTACTGAATCTGCTACGCGTTCTGGTTCTTGTAAATCAAGCTCAGTTGGTAAGCCTGTTTTAACCGCACAAAAACGACAAGCACGTGTACAAACCGCACCTAAAATCATAAATGTTGCTGTTTTTCTTACAGCCCAGCATTCATGAATATTCGGACATTTTGCCTCTTCACAAACCGTATGAAGATTTTTAGAACGCATCATTTTCTTTAAGCCTGTATAGTTTTCATTCGTGTTTAACTTAATTTTCAACCATTCGGGCTTGCGCTTATATTCTGTTTGTTTTGTCATGGTTATCAACTCCGCACAATATGAAATAGTTTACCGTGTTCGCTTCTTTCAATGTAACATATCTATTCTAACGTATGAAAGCGATTTGCTCAAATGAAGATTCTAAGATTTTTTCCAATCGTTCCCTATAATGAAATACTCCGTATATCCCACACTAAAAAGAGTGATGTTGTGAAAGGAGTCTATTTCATGCTTCGAAAAATTTCTCTTTTGCTTTCAATTTGCTTTCTTCTCCACCAAAACATCGCTTACGGTGAAGATAATCAGCAAAGCATATACGAAAAGCGCATGGCACTATATAAAGAAACCGAGCAGTCTTCAGGCATTCCGTGGTATTACTTAGCTGCAATGGATCAATATGAAAGAAATATACGGAGCGTAAGAAAAGATATTCCGAAAAAACCAGATGCCATCATTTCCCTTTATTTCAAACCAGAAATATGGGCTGGACCTATTAATAGTAACGATACTCACCCCCATACAATTTCTCTATTTGGCGGAATAGGTTTAGATGGTGACAAAGATGGATTTGCAAATCCAAATAGCGACCGTGATCTTCTGCATACCGCAGCGACTATTTTAAGGAAACAAGGAACGTCAGAAGAACGTATTAAAATTATGCTCTGGGAATATTATAGACGTGCAAAAACAGTTGATTTAATTAGCGAATACGCCCAAATTTATAAACATTATGGACGTATTAATTTAGAAGGAAATGCTTTTCCTCTTCCGATTCGTAGTGACCATAGCTACCGTAGTACTTTCGGCGCTGGAAGAAGTTTTGGCGGAAGACGAATTCATGAAGGAACCGATATTTTTGCCAGATATGGCGTGCCAGTAAGATCGACTTGCTATGGCATTATTGAAACAAAAGGCTGGAACCGCCTTGGTGGATGGCGCATTGGTATTCGTGACCTTCATAACAATTACCATTATTACGCTCATTTAGGCGGGTTCTCAAAAGAAATACAGCTTGGACAAATTGTTGAGCCAGGAAAAGTAATTGGATTTGTTGGTAGCACTGGTTATGGACCTCCTGGTACAGCCGGAAAATTCCCACCCCACTTACATTTTGGCATATATAAAGACAATGGCTATACAGAATGGGCCTTCGATCCATACATGCATTTAAGCCTTTGGGAACGCAAAGAACGAGCAAATACAAAAAGATAACCGTAGCTGCATTGCTACGGTTATTTTTTATCCAGTAAAAGCCCGGCTCGGCCGAGTTTCACTTTATATGCAACTAACTATCTGTTTTCTTTTTATCAGGTACAGCAACACTTCCGCTTCCATAATACGTAGGCACTTCCCCTTGAACGATACGCGTCGCAATCGGAACATTTTGTTTCACAGTTATCTCTTTCGTATGAAATGGAATAATTACTTGCAATGTTACTTCCATTTCCATAACAATTTGAATCGCTGTAGTATTAATCCCATGCGGCTCAATTTTTTGTTTAATATCTGTATTCACATGCCCAATTGGCGTGAAATGAATCGGAATATCTGGTCCTATATTACCAAGAAGTGCATTATCAGTTACACGCCCAAAAGGAACTGCCATAGTCGCCCCGTTTTTTTCAGAAATACCTAGCTCCTTCAACTTCCCTTGTTCTACTTGCTGCAAATATTTTTCTATGTACGTGGTCGTTGACGTTACGATTTCATTTACTTGCTTTGTATTTAAATTAATTGTGGATACTTTCCCGTTTTTATCATTCTGTACTTTCATTAATGAATCGACATCGAATCCTTCATTAATTCTATCCTTTACCGCCTTCGTCATAATTGCTGTCGCCATTTTATTTGTCTCTACTTCCCCATATTTAATTAAGGTCGGCTGAATACTATTATTCACAATCCACAACCCTTGCGTAAGTAATATAACAAAAAGAATAAACGACATAAGCAGTATATACCGAAAGGCAATAGGTCCCCTTCGAAACCGCGAGTTTTTCGAGCGAAATATACTCATAAAAAAACCTCCTTCTTATATCATTTCTATGCAAGAAGGAGGGACGATATATGCTTATCTCATTTTTAATAATGCTTCTTTTCCAATCGTTCCTGCTGGAATGCCTAATGCTTCAGCTCCAGTCGTTACCGATTCTAGCGGCGCTTCAAGAAGTTGTTCAATCGTTCTTACACCAACCGCACGGCCAGCAATAATTCCTCGATCACCTAACTTCTCATTTAAAAGACCTACATCTAATGCACCACACATAATATATCCTTTATCGCTCATTACAGCTAGCAAATTCGTCTTTGGAAGTTTGACGCTAACCGCAATAAACGTATAATTATCAATTATAATTGGCTCCACATTAACCATAGTTCACACTCCTCTCTTTCTTATCTGTATGACAAGAGAAAAATGAGTGTTACAGGTCAACTAGCCTATAGTTTAACGGAAGATGTATGAGTTATTAACATATCTGTTAACACATCTCTAAGTAGTTCTGGCATATAATATTGTTTATCCGAAAGTGTGGATAGCTCTGGGTATAAGTATCCAAACGTAAACATATCAATCGTTCCTACTGTATATATACGGTCTAACTCCAGCGATTCGCCGTTAATCAATACATCTTCTAGTAAAATTTTATTCCCAGGAATCGTATCTGGAATTACTTCAACACCAGCATAAATCATTTTCCCCATCACTTTCCCCCGAAATCCGAATCCTTTCACCTCAAGATTCTCCATGTTCGGTTTACGTGCTTTCAAAATAACTTCTCTTAATATCTTTCCTGGAACTTTCAAAGCACACGGATTAATTGGATGTGGACAAATTCGGTGAATATCTCCGCGCGTTACAACACCTTCTTCTAACCCTTCAAGAAGTACACCAGCATTCACCATTCCAATTTCTGCACCGCACCATGTTTTCAGCGCACTTGCTAACATATGAGAAAACGGCGTCTCCTGAAACCAATCAACCGGTAATGACTCTTTTAAATGAACGACAGGCTCTGCCATTATATGCTTACTTTCTTCCTGCAGTATTTCAATTGTGGATAACGGCTCGCTGTAAGCACCTAACCGTTCCGTCTTAATCGCTCTACCGTCTTTTTTCAACAGCTTCTTCGTCTCTCTATCCACAGTAAGCTGCACGTGACCAACGTAACGCCCCCACTTTTCACAACAACAAAGTAAAGTATTATTCAATAGAACACCACGCTCAAATAAATGATGCGTATGTGCCCCTAAAATAACATCTATATCATAATGCTCTGCCATATACTCATCCATACTTTTTCCAAGGTGAGAAAGGACAACTGTAATATGTGCCTCATCTTTCACTTCTTCTAAAATAGACTCTAAATGGATAAGCGGATCTTCAATATGCCAATCGAGCATCTGATAGAACTCTGGATAAGCTACCGTCAATCCAATAAAAGCAATGATAATCCCATCTGTCGTCGTATGTAATTTATAAGGCTTCGCCCACGCTGGACGTACCCCTTCTTTTTCAAATAAATTCGCAACGAGCACCTCAAATCCAGCATCATCATATAGACGATTCAAATGCTCCTTCGCTAACGTAATGCCTTCATTATTTCCGATCGTTACATAATCATATAACGCCTCATTTAAAAGCTTCGTATTCCCAAGGCCATTTGTCGCTTCCGAAATACTATGAAAACGATCCACATGATCACCGATATCAACCGTCAAAACAGTCTCTCCCGCTTCCTGTCTTCGCTTTTTCTCCCCTAGAACAAACCGAGAAATTTGCGGCCAATTTTCAAAATGACTATGTATATCGTTTGTATGATAAAGGTGGATGATTGTTTCTTTATTTGTATTCAGAGAAAAAACCTCCTCTCAGTTCCTTACTGCCATTTACGCTATGCGCACACAATAATCCTGTAAATACTTTTCGTCTTTTCTTGCTATTTTACATTGTACTCGCATTGTGAGAAAAAGCAAAAGATTGTCCTTTTCATATGAGAAACTTTTGCTAATGCAGGAAAAAATTCCAGATAGTGGAGGGAGGGGTGGATTTGTCAAAAAGTTTAATAGAGAATTCAGTGGGTGGTTGTTCAAGTGGATTTGTCAGTATCTTTGTCTTAAACATAGTCGTTCTCTGTTCTTATAAAATGTTTGGGGTATGTGAGGATTTTCTTTTGTCTTATCTTGTCGACAAATCGATATTCCTTGTCGAAACGTTGATATATTGAAATAATCGTTGATATATTCCCGTTTATGATCGATATATTTGAAAAATCGTTGATATATTTAGCTGAACACCCACCCGGGTATCCTCCCCCAAGCCAAGACAAATCCGCAAAACAAAAAAGCGCCCTGCACAGCAGGACGCTTTCTTCATACATATATTAACCAATAGAACCTTCCATCTCAAACTTGATTAGGCGGTTCATTTCAACTGCGTATTCCATTGGAAGTTCGCGAGTGAATGGCTCGATGAAGCCCATTACGATCATTTCTGTAGCTTCTTGCTCAGAAATACCGCGGCTCATTAGGTAGAATAATTGTTCTTCTGATACTTTAGATACTTTCGCTTCGTGCTCAAGTGAAACGTAATCGTTTTTGATTTCGTTGTAAGGAATTGTATCAGATGTAGATTGGTTATCCATGATTAACGTGTCACACTCGATGTTAGAGCGAGAGTTTTTCGCTTTTGGTCCGAAGTGTACGATACCACGGTAAGTTACTTTACCACCATGCTTCGCAATCGATTTAGAAACGATTGTTGAAGACGTGTTTGGTGCTAAGTGAATCATTTTCGCACCAGCATCTTGGTGTTGGCCTTTACCAGCAATCGCGATTGATAAAGTTAAACCACGAGCGCCTTCGCCTTTTAAGATAACTGCTGGGTATTTCATCGTTAATTTAGAACCGATGTTACCATCAATCCATTCCATCGTTGCGTTTTCTTCACAAACCGCACGTTTTGTAACTAGGTTGTATACGTTGTTCGCCCAGTTTTGGATTGTTGTATAACGGCAATAAGCATCTTTTTTAATGATGATTTCTACTACTGCACTGTGAAGTGAGTTAGTAGTGTAAACAGGTGCTGTACAACCTTCTACGTAGTGTACGTGTGCGCCTTCGTCTACGATGATAAGCGTACGCTCGAATTGTCCCATATTTTCAGAGTTAATACGGAAATACGCTTGAAGTGGTGTATCAACTTTAATACCTTTTGGAACGTAGATGAATGATCCACCAGACCAAACTGCAGAGTTTAATGCAGAGAATTTGTTGTCTGTTGGTGGGATTACTTTTCCGAAATGCTCACGGAAAATATCTTCGTTCTCTTTTAATGCGCTATCTGTATCTTTGAAGACGATTCCTAGAGCTTCTAGGTCTTCTTTCATGTTGTGGTATACAACTTCAGATTCGTACTGTGCAGATACACCAGCTAAATATTTTTGCTCAGCTTCTGGAATACCTAATTTATCAAATGTCGCTTTAATTTCATCAGGTACTTCATCCCAAGACTTCTCAGATTTCTCAGATGGTTTTACGTAGTACGTAATTTCATCGAAATCTAAGTCGTTTAAGTCGCCGCCCCATTGTGGCATTGGCATTTCATAGAACTTATCCAGTGATTTTAAACGGAAGTCTAACATCCACTGTGGTTCTTCTTTCATACGTGAAATCTCTTCAACGATCTCTTTTGTTAAACCGCGTCCAGCACGGAAAATCGAAACGTCTTTGTCTTTGAAACCATATTTATAATCGCCGATATCTGGCAGTTGCTTCGCCATGTTGGTGTGTCCCTCCTTAGATAACCTCGTTTTTAGGAACCTTTAACATTACTTATCTTCGTTTAAGCCCTTTTCTAACGCTTTCCACGCTAATGTTGCACATTTAATACGTGCAGGGAACTTGCATACGCCTTGTAATGCTTCAATATCTCCTAAATCGATGCTGTCATCGTACTCTTTTCCTAGCATCATGTCAGAGAAAATTTTAGAAAGCTGAAGTGCCTCTTCAATTTTCTTACCTTTTACTGCTTGTGTCATCATTGAAGCTGAAGACATTGAAATAGAACATCCTTCTCCTTCAAACTTCGCTTCTTGTACAATACCCTCTTCTACTTTCATCGTAAGTTGAATACGATCGCCGCAAGTTGGGTTGTTCAAGTTAACGGTAACACTATCTTCTAACACGCCATGGTTACGAGGATTTTTGTAATGATCCATAATAACTTGACGATATAACGTATCTAAATTATTAAATGACATTTGTGAAATACTCCTTTGTCTTGATTAGCGATTCAACAAATGTATCAATTTCTTCTTTTGTATTATATAAATAGAAGCTCGCACGTGCTGTTGAAGAAGCTTTTAGCCACTTCATAAGCGGTTGTGCACAGTGATGTCCTGCGCGAACTGCAATACCTTCTACATCTAATACAGTCGCTACATCATGAGGATGTACGTCTTCAATATTAAATGTAACAAGACCAGCGCGATGCTTTGGACCATAAATTGTAACGCCATCTACTTCTGATAGTCTTTCTAAAGCGTATTGCGCTAATTCATGCTCATGCTTTTCAATATTATCAAGACCGATTTCTTCTAGGAAATCAATTGCCGCACCAAGTCCGATTGCATTACCGATAATCGGTGTACCTGCTTCAAACTTCCACGGAAGCTCTTTCCAAGTAGATTCTTGTAAATCTACGAAATCAATCATTTCACCACCAAATTCAATTGGCTCCATATTGTTTAGCAATTCTTTCTTACCATATAATACGCCGATACCTGTAGGTCCGCACATCTTATGAGCAGATAATGCGTAGAAATCACAGTTTAAATCTTGTACATCCACTTTCATGTGAGGTGTACTTTGTGCACCATCAACGACCATAATTGCTCCGTTTTCGTGTGCGATTGCTCCGATTTCTTTTACAGGGTTAATCGTTCCAAGTACGTTTGATACTTGCATAATAGAAACGATTTTTGTATTCGGTGTAACAGTTTGACGAACATCTTCTAAAGAAATTGTACCGTCTGGTTGAAGCGGAAGGTATTTCAAAGTTGCGCCAGTTTTCTTCGCAACTTGTTGCCACGGAATGATGTTACTATGGTGTTCCATGTAAGAAATAACGATTTCATCGCCTTCTTTTACATTTTCAAGGCCATAGCTAGCCGCTACTGTATTTAATGCAGTTGTCGTTCCGCGCGTGAAAATAATCTCTTCCATTGATTTCGCGTTAATAAACTTGCGAACTTTCTCACGTGCACCTTCATACGCGTCGGTAGCTTTCGTACCGAGCGTATGAACACCGCGATGCACGTTAGAATTATATTCTTTATAGTAACGTTCTAACGTTTCAATGACTTGAATTGGTTTTTGAGAAGTTGCTGCACTATCGAAATAAACAAGTTGTTTGCCGTTCACTTTTTGATCAAGAATTGGAAACTGTTTGCGTATTTCATGAATATTCATTAGCGAACTTTCCTTTCAATTACCTCAACAAGCTGTGCTTTTACTCCTTCAATTGGAAGCTCATTTACTACAGGTGCTAAGAATCCATGGATGACTAAACGTTCTGCTTCGCGTTTTGGAATACCACGGCTCATCAAGTAGTATAATTGGTACGGATCTACGCGGCCTACTGAAGCTGCGTGACCTGCCATAACATCATCTTCATCAATTAAAAGAATTGGGTTCGCATCACCGCGAGCTTTTTCGTCTAGCATAAGAACGCGAGAAGATTGTTGTGCATTTGATTTAGATGCACCGTGTTCAATCTTACCAATTCCGTTAAAGATAGATGTTGCACTATCTTTTTGTACACCGTGTTTTAAAATCCAACCTTCAGAGTGTTTACCGAAGTGAACAACTTTAGTTGTAAAGTTTTGTGTTTGGTTACCACGGCCAATTGTTACTGTTTTCGTATCAGCATATGAACCGTCGCCCATTAAGTTCGTAACATTCTCTGAAATTGTGTTTCCGTCATTCATAAGGCCTAGAGCCCAATCAATGCGGCCGTCGCGTCCAACAACACCGCGGCGGTTAACGTAAGTTGTTACGTCTTTTGCTAATAGATCAACCGCACCGAATTTCACTTGTGCGCCTTGTTCCACGATTACTTCTGCTACGATATTTGCAATACCTTTAGCATTTTCATTTGCAACATAGTTTTCTACATAAGTTGCAGTACTGTTCGCATCAGCTACGAATAATACGTGGTTATATACGTTAGCTTCTTCGCCGTCTACTAAGAATACAGCTTGAAGTGGAGTTTCAAGAACAACGTTTTTCGGGACATATACGAATGCACCGCCGTTGATTAATGCAGCATGAAGTGCAGTTAGACGATGCTCGTCTACTTTCACGCCGTCTTTCATTAAATACTTTTGTAGTAGTTCAGCATGCTCTGTTGCAGCTGTTACGATATCTGTGAAAATAACACCTTTTTCTTTTGCTTCGTCTGCTAAAGAAACGAACGCAGTTGTACCAGTACGTTGTACTAATACGCTGTTATTTTCATCGATTAAGTTTTTCACTGCTTCTGGAAGCTCTGTTAAAGAACTTACAGGCTCTTGCTTAGCAGCGTCGCCTTTTCCGATAAAGTCCCATTTTTCAATTTTCGTTTTATCAGGCGTTGGCATTGGAAGTTCTGTTGCTTGTGCAAGAGCTTGTAAGCGGAACTCAGTCAACCAAGCAGCTTCGTTTACTTCGCTTGCGCGTTGACGGATTGTTTCTTGATCGAAAGGTAATGTACCGATTGTCATGTTTATGCTCCTCTCTTACGCTTCTTGCTCTGTTGTTTCGTCTTCAATACCTAATTCTTTTTTAATCCAGTCGTAACCTTCAGCTTCTAGACGTTGTGCAAGCTCAGGGCCACCAGATTTAACGATACGACCGTTCATCATAACGTGAACGAAGTCTGGAGTGATGTAGTTTAATAAGCGTTGGTAATGCGTAATCATTAGGCAACCGAACTCTTCGCCGCGCATTTGGTTAATACCTTTAGATACAACTTTTAATGCATCGATATCAAGACCTGAGTCGATTTCATCTAAGATTGCGATTTTTGGCTCAATCATCATTAATTGAAGAATTTCGTTACGCTTTTTCTCTCCACCAGAGAAACCTTCGTTTAAGTAACGTTGTGCCATTTCTGGATCCATTTCTAGGAATTCCATGTTTTTATCTAATGTACGGATAAATTTCATAAGAGAAATTTCATCGCCTTCTTCACGACGTGCGTTAATTGCAGAACGTAAGAAGTCAGCGTTTGTTACTCCGCTAATTTCACTTGGATATTGCATTGCTAGGAATAGACCCGCTTGTGCGCGCTCGTCTACTTCCATTTCTAATACATCTTCACCGTCAATGATGATGCTACCTTCTGTTACTTCATACTTTGGGTGACCCATAATTGCAGAAGATAAAGTTGATTTACCTGTTCCGTTAGGTCCCATAATTGCGTGGATTTCTCCACCTTTTACTTCAAGGTTTACACCCTTTAAAATTTCTTTGCCGTCAATTGATACGTGTAAGTCTTTAACCGTTAATGTAGAACCAGCCATCTCAATACCTCCATTAATCCTATATATACATTTTAAAAATTCCTAAAACGTTCATATTCTCATTTTATTCTCATTCTAATTTTATATCAAATAAAATGATATCGCAAACGACGAAAAAAAGTAACCGTTTTTTCACAAATGTATATAAGTATTTCCTTTACATCTTTCTATGATACACCTTTCTTCTTATTTATATAAAGAAAAAAGGACCGGTAAATTCCCAGTCCTTTCCTTATATTTATTCACTTACCGGAAGTACAGCACCTTTATATTCTTTATTAATAAAATCTTGAATTTCTTTTGAATGTAACACTTCTACTAGCTCTTTAATTTCTTTTTTCTTCTCATCACCTTTACGAACTGCAATGATGTTTGCATACGGAGAGTCTGCTCCTTCAATCGCAATTGCATCCTTCGTTGGATTTAATTTTGCATCAATTGCGTAGTTCGAATTAATGAATAAAGCATCTCCCTCATTATTTTCATACAACTTCGGTGAAAGTCCAGGTTCAACATCTGTTTTAAATTTTAAGTTTTTCGGATTTTCGACTACATCTTTTACTGTCGCCTTAACCACATCTACACCATCTTTAAGCTTAATCACGCCGCCTTTTTGTAACAATGCTAACATACGGCCTCGCTCCGCTACGTTATTACTCATAATAACTGTCCCGCCATCTGGTAAGTCTTTTAAGCTTTTATATTTCTTAGAATAAATGCCCATCGGCTCTAAATGGATTTTTCCTGCGTTTACAATTTTATATCTTTTTTCTTGGATTTCTTTATCTAAATACGGAATATGCTGGAAGTAGTTCGCATCAATTTCTTTATCGGCTAATGCTTTATTTGGCAGTACATAATCCTGGAACTTTTTAATCTCTAACTTAATGCCTTTTTTCTCTAATATCGGCTGTGCCTTCTCTAAAATAACAGCGTGCGGCACGTTAGAAGCTCCAACAACAAGCTTATTCTCATCTTTCCCCCCGCAGGCAGCTAACGTAAATACAGATAGTGCTGTAACAACTGACAATATAATCTTTTTCATATGATGTCCCCTTCTCCCCAATAGTTATGTAGTTATGAAAAAGAGCTGGCATCAGACCAGCCCTTTTCAGCAATTATTCTTTTACAGGAACAACTGCCCCTTTATATTCTTTATTAATGAAGTCTTCAATTTCTTTAGAATGTAATACTTCTACAAGAGCTTTAATCTCTTTCTTATCTTTATCGCCTTTACGAACAGCTACTATGTTTGCATACGGTGAATCATTTCCTTCAATTGCAATGGCATCTTTTTCCGGATTTAACTTTGCATCAATTGCATAGTTAGAGTTAATTAAAACAGCATCCCCTTCTTTATTGTTATACACTTGTGGCAATAAACCAGGCTCGATATCCGTTTTGAATTTTAGATTTTTCGGATTATCTGCAATATCTTTTGGAGTTGCTTTAACTGGATCTACCCCATCTTTAATTTTTAAAATGCCTTCTTTTTGTAAAATTGCTAAACCACGTCCATGGTCAGCAACAGAATTACTCATAATGATTGTTGCTCCGTCCGGAAGTTCTTTTAAGCTCTTATATTTTTGAGAATATACACCAATTGGCTCTAAATGAATTTTTCCTGCTACTTCAAAGTCATACTTTTTATCTTTAATTTCTTTTTCTAAATACGGAATGTGCTGGAAGTAGTTTGCATCTAAATCCTTATCCGCTAACGATTTATTTGGTAATACGTAGTCTTGGAATTTTTTAATTTCTAACTCAATTCCTTTTTTCTCAAGTAACGGTTTTGCCTTTTCTAAAATTTCAGCGTGCGGTACGTTAGAAGCACCAACAACAAGTTTCTTTTCATCTTTATCTTTCCCGCCACAAGCAGCTAAACCAAAAATTGAAGTTGAAATAAGTGCCGTAAGTAATAATTTTTTCATTTGAAACATCCTCCCGTTTTTTATTATCGTTTATCTATTCGAGTCGTTAAACTATCACCAATCCACTGAATTAAAAATACAACTAGTAATACACAAATTGTCGCAACGATTGTTACATCGTTATTTCCCCTTTGGAATCCTTCTAAGTAAGCAAGTGTTCCAAGGCCACCAGCACCAACAACTCCCGCCATTGCTGTATAGCCTACTAAAGCAATTGTTGTAACCGTAATACCAGATACTAATGCTGGTAACGATTCTGGAATCAACACTTTTAAAATAATTGTGCTTGTTTTTGCTCCCATTGCTTTTGAAGCTTCAATTACACCTTTATCAATTTCGCGAAGTGCGATTTCAACCATTCTCGCGTAGAATGGTGCCGCCCCAATAATTAAAGCTGGCAGCGCTGCACTTGCTCCAAGAATTGTTCCAAGAAGAATCTTTGTGAATGGGATTAATAAAATAATTAAAATGATGAACGGTATAGAACGGAATATATTTACGAATGCTCCAATCACCGTATTAATTGATTTGTTTTCCCATAAATTATCTTTCGCTGTCATGAAGAGTAACAATCCTAAAATTAGTCCTAAAACAAATGTCGCAAGAGCTGCGATTGCCGTCATATATAACGTTTCACCAGTTGCTTCTAACATTTGATTCCAATCAACATTTGCGAGTAACTTATCCATGTGCAATCACCTCCAGCTCTACTTGATCTTGATGAATTCCTTCTATTGCTTGCTGGATCGCTGTTTCCTCACCATTTAAATGAACAACTAAACTACCGTAAGAACCGTTATTCGTTTGTGCGATATTTCCTTGCAAAATGCTAACTTCTATATCACTGCGTTGCATCAATCGTTGAAGCACTGGTCTTTCTACAGCCTCACCGATAAACTGCAAACGAATCACTTTTCCATCTGGATATTTTTCAATTAAACTTTCAATCGTTTCATTTGTATCTTCAGAATCTGTTAACTGCTGTACAAATCGCTTTGTAATATCTTGCTTCGGATTACGGAATACATCAAGTACTGGACCCGTTTCTACAATCTTTCCTCTCTCCATTACTGCCACTCGATTACAAATCTTTCGAATTACGTGCATCTCATGTGTAATGAGTACAATTGTTAAACCAAGGCGCTTATTAATGTCTAATAGTAAATCCAAAATTTGATCTGTCGTTTCTGGATCAAGAGCTGACGTTGCTTCATCACATAAAAGTACTTGTGGGTTGTTAGCTAATGCTCTTGCAATCCCAACGCGTTGTTTTTGTCCACCGCTCAGCTGAGATGGGTACGCGTCTCCTCTTCCTTCTAATCCAACAAGATGAATTAATTCATCAACACGTTTTCTTCTCTTCGTTTTATCAACACCTGCAATTTCAAGTGGAAACTCTATATTTTCACGTACAGTTCGTGACCAAAGTAAGTTAAAATGCTGAAAAATCATTCCGATTTCTTGCCTTGCCTTACGAAGTTCACTTCCTGTAATTGCTGATATAACACGATTTGCAATTGTAATTTGGCCAGAAGTCGGTTTCTCTAACTGATTAAACAATCTGATTAAAGAACTTTTCCCAGCGCCGCTATATCCGATAACACCAAATATTTCGCCTTTTTCTATTTTTAAATTGGCGTTATCTACAGCAGTGACATCACCGCTTTTCGCCTTATATATTTTCTTTACATTCTCTAACAGAATCATGATGTTCACCCCTTTTTTTGTTTAGATAGACCCCGCAATTTTTATTTTTGATGCGTGTAGTCCACCGTTATAACTACTTTTATTATTTGAATGTCCTCCACATTCAAACAACAAAAAAACCTTTCCGCTTTAGAGAAGCAGAAAGGTTTATATGCGTATATAACAACATTATCCCTCTCTCTCATCTCTCAAAGCATTCGCTTTGCAGGAATTGGCACCATTTCAACATAAGTTGACGGTTGCCGGGCTTCACAGGGCACAGTCCCTCCACCTCTCTTGATAAGAGAAATCAGATTCAATTTTCATCTGATTTGAAATTTATGAAATTGTCTATATTTTATGACTTGAATTGTATCAATATACACTTACCATGTCAACAGAAATTTTCGCAAAAAATGAAACTTCAGAATTTTAAGCACCTACTGACATCGGTTTACATATATGAAACATTGATTCAACTAATAACATCGTTCGATACGTTCCCGAATATTGTACACGTCCATCGTTCATTAACATTTGCAATCGTACATTTCCATTCACCAATTGCTCTATATCCTTTTCATCTAAGCAAATGATTTGTTCCGTTCCTCTTTCCTCATGTAGTAGCTCTATATAATCTCTTGAAATTTGTAACGAACAACTTTCATCTCCTAAGCGAAAATTAACAGTTTTCTCCTCTCGTCTTAAAAGCGGTTCTAAATGATATTGACCATTAGCGTAATTTACAAATGATTGAAGCAAAGAATATAATTTCACCCTAAATCACATCCTTCATATCACTTTCTATTACATACCATTCCCTCTCACTAAAGAGCAATCCTGTTATTTTCGCTCGACAAATACTGTATCCACCCTGCATCTCGACATATTTCCCAAGAAATATGTCGAGGCGGCAAAAATTTTGCCGCCTACTTTAATTCCGTATATAAATATTCAACCGAATGAAATGCATATATCTTCTTCATCAGTGTCCCATTTTCAAAAACAAGTAAACAGGGTACACTTTCAATCCCATACTCTTTCGCTAAATGCGGAGCATAATTTAAATCTAACATCCCAATTTTCAACTCTTCAATTGTCATCTCAACGACTGTTAACATCTTTTTTGCTAATTGGCATGTTCCACACATTGGAGTATATACATATAACACTGTTTTTTCTTCGTTCTCTATTAGGGCTGTAGCTTCGGCTCCTGTCCAATCAATCACTTCTATCATTCCTTACCGTAAATATTCTGTATAAACGTCAATGTCGGCTCCCCATAATACATTTGCTAAGTGTGTAGATGGCGCAGTTGCCACTTCTCGGTACGAGCGATCAATATAGATATGCTCGGCTTGCGGAAATTCTTTTCGAAATTGTTTCCTTAACTTTTCTCCAGCATCATCAGCATCCACTAGCACATACACTTCCTTATCAAAAAACTGATCAACGAGCTCATCCATTTTCGACAAACCAATTGTACCATTTGTACAAACAATTTCCACCGGTTCACGAATAATAGATTCAATCTTTCTTCTATCTGATGTACCTTCTACAATAATGACTTTTTCCACATAAATCATATGTCATCACCCGATCACCATATACTATACAACCTTTAACTTAGTATATAGTATATTCGTTATTTTCATGTTGTTTCCTGTTTATTTTTGCAAAAGAAAAGCGGAAGCGGCTCGTTTAGAACAAGAATGCACCCGAACTCCTTCACTCAAGGCTCTTTTCGCCTCAAGTGAAAGAGTGAACTGCCCAACTTTTTATTCCTTTTGGCTAAAGTTCTTTCGCACAGAAAACGCTTTTTTGTCTTCTTGTGCAGAAAATTCTTAGACGTGAAAAGCTAGACAACGAAAAGCAAAAGCGGCTAGACCTGCATAAAGATTAAACGAAAAAGTTTTTTTCAAAAAACGTTCTCCTACACGATAATTAGTATATGATTCTACATTCATTATTTTACACAAAATAAAAAAGGACAGCACAAAGGCTGTCCTTTAGTCGACTATAATTAGTCTTGGTTTGTCATTTCTGCATATTTTTCTGCAGTTAATAACTTCTCAACTTGGCTTGCATCAGAAAGTTCAACTTTAACCATCCATGCACCCTCGTATGGAGATTCGTTAACAAGTTCTGGTTGGTCACTTAATTCTTCGTTTACTGCTACAACTTTACCACTTACAGGTGCGTATAACTCAGAAACTGTTTTAACAGATTCTACGCTTCCGAATGGCTCGTCAGCTTCGATTGTTGCACCTACTTCAGGAAGTTCAACGAATACGATATCGCCTAGCTCACCTTGTGCAAAGTGAGTGATACCGATAACAACTTCATTACCTTCAGTTTTTACCCATTCGTGTTCTTCAGAGTAACGTAAATTATTTGGAATGCTCATGACTGTACCTCCAGTGAATGTATTAATTATGTAAAAATACCTTATTGGTACTTTTTCCACACACTTTCAAACTGCTCTTCGTTAAAACCAAGTGTTACATTCGTTCCATCTGTTACAATTGGACGTTTGATCAACATGCCATCAGATGCTAAAAGCTCATACATTTCGTCTTCGCTTGCATCTTTCAACTTATCTTTTAGACCAAGTTCACGGTAACGCATTCCACTTGTATTAAAGAATTTTTTTAATGGTAATTCACTCTTTTCATGTAAATTACGTAAATCTTCTTTTGATGGTGGATTTTCAACAATATGAATCATCTCATATGCTACATCGTTTGCCTCAAACCATTTCTTTGCCTTTTGACATGTGCCACACTTTGGATATGAATAAAATGTTACTGTCATAAATTCACCTACTTTTTTACTAACCTTTACCTTTATCATATAGAAAACGTTTTATTATTTCAAACCATTATTCGCTAAACTTTTACTTATTTCGTGATAATTTTTAATAATCCTGCGAATTTTTCTTATTTTTCCGCCATTTATTAAGAAAAAAATAAATATATAAAAATTTTTTAATTCTGTACCAAACATATATCTTAAACAAACGTTTGATTAATTCTCCATTTTTCTTTCTTAACCTTTGAACTACATGAGTTTCTTTCTACCGAACATACAGCTTAAACAAACGTTTGATTAATTCTCCATTTTTCTTTCTTAACCCTTGAGCTGCTTTGGTTTCTTCCTACCGAACATACAGCTTAAACAAACGTTTGATTAACTCCCTATTTTTCTTTACTAACCCTTGGGCTGCATCGGTTTCTTCCTATAGTCACAAAACCTGGAAACAATTCACATGACAAAGGCGTACAGATAAAAGGAACTAACGATTTTGGCCGTAATAGTGAGAGAATTCCATGATGATTAAGAAATTACTACAAAGAAAAAGCCATGCATACACATGACTTTCATAGCATACTCACTTCTATATTCAATAGAAATTAAAGTGAATTATATTTCTTTACTTTTAAAGGAATATAATTCACATATAAATCTATAGCATAAGTAATAATCAAAATTCCTTTTCCTTCATCAGCAAATTTCGCTTACAGAAACTGTTCTGAAATTTTCCTTTTTCCCCATCTCTTTGGAAGCCATTCAACTCCTAAGAACATAATAATAATCCTCTACTTATTAACTAGCTACTTTTCTTTTTTCCATGATATTTCAAATTCCCCACCATGTTCTTCTGTTATAATTTTAACTTTATATGTATCATCTTTAGACACTTTAATATTATTTTCGCCTTTTCCACTATTAACTTCCAGTATTGTATTATCATTTGAATCTAAAACATAAGCTTTTATGGTTCCTTGCTTAGTTTTATCATCAAAGGAGAATATCCAGCTTTCACCTTTTTTCACATCCATATCTTGAGTTGCAAAACCTGTGAAACTTTTATACTTCCCAGATATACTATCTGAAGCACCATGAACTTTACCACCAACAATCGTTCCCTCTCTTGTAAAACAACCACTAAGAACTACCAAACATAGAACAAATAATAATGTGTTTTTAATAGTTTTCAATATCATTCCCCCTTATCCCCACAATAAATACCCTTCTATTTACATTCAAAAAAACTATAATAATTATAATATACCCTAGTGAATATATTATAGTTATTATAGTTGTAAAATCAATAATACTAGTTTAAATCTTCACGCAACTTCATTTCATCTTCATTTACATATCCAGTAAAAATAACTTCTGATATATGTTCATGATTAAAAAACATATTATATTCAGTTGAAATATTTCCGATAGGATAATAACAAGCTACATAATCCCAAGTTTTCTTAGTTTTTGAATCTTCTTGTTTTCTACCATATATCATCAATGGTTGTTCCCATGTTTTAAATCTCACAACTGAACCAATCGGAAGTAATGTATCTTTCTCTACCTTCTCCATTTTAATTCACCTCTTTATTTAATGAAAAATTTACCTATTTTATATAAAATTAAAAAACTAATAGGAACTGTAATTAAATATATCAATGAAAAAATTATTTTTTCTTTTAAATTATATGTAGCATCGAACATTGTAAAAATAATAGTACCAAAAAAACAAATAACAAAAAGAATTGTTAAAATTTTTTTCAAACTTTCTAAAGTCATAAAAGATACCCCTTTTTACTTTATCTCTACTTCAACACCTGTACCCACAGGACTAGCTCCAGGTCCCCAAGGGAAATTTACTTTAAATCCACTTGAACTTACCTTAAGTGAACCACCCGCTTGTCCAAGTGAGGCTGAACCACCAAGATGTAAATCATGATCTGTAAATGGTATAGGTATATCTATACCCGCTTCATATTTTGCTAAAGAGGCCTCCGCCCCAATTTCAAATCCATTTTTATCTACTTTAGCAGCAACTTCTGCATTTGCCATACTTAAACTAGCTTCTCCTTTAAAATCCCTTCCATTAATATTTGCTGAACCTTCAATTCCTACTTTAACAGTATTATATGAGGCGCTCCCTCCAATGATTGCTCCAGCTTTTACCTCACCACCTATAGCCTTAGCATATAACGGACCACTTTTTTCATTATATAAATAGGCTTCTTTCGACTTAGTGCTTAACAAATCAGTTATTGATTGTAAATTAACTTTATTATTAATCCCTAATCCAGCACCTAATCCAGCAGCACTAAATCCGGCAGTACTTAATCCATTAGCACCACTAGTCATATTAACTCCATTATTATCCGTTGTTTCAAACTTAAGGGCAATACGCACTAATTCTTCTTCAATATTTTTTAAATGACTATTAAAAGATTCATAAGCTTTGGTTAAAGTAGGCAAATCATTATAAAAAGATAAACTTGAAGCTCCTATCCATCTCATTTGAAGATTCAACAATTCTGAAAGAATCCTATTATGACGATCAGTTGCTTCAGCACTGGCGTATTTAAAATTTTTTGCCCTATTTCTTAATTCTTCTGGAGTAACCTTGATCTCTCCCATTTATACCCCCCTTATTTCTATGGCTTCTGATTTAACATTAGAATTACACATTCATATAATTACTGTTTTTTCCAAAAAAATCAAGATAAAAATTATATTATTTAGAATTTTTGATAATTACATTCCATGATCGTTAGGGAATTCCTCCCAATAAAAAAGTAATCTATATATCTTTAGCAATTTCAACAAGCAACCTCATAAACAATGGACTCATTTGCAACACTATATAACCGATTCCTACATGCGAAATAAAGGAGAATCCCCGTTCCTAGCTCTACCTACAATGAAACTCAAGCTGCTTGCCTACCTGCCAACAAACCAATACCAATTACAAAAGGAGATTAGTGGAACTAACATTATCATCCCTTGTATAAACCAAGCTAATACTGGATGCGCTTCATTAAACTTTATAATTAAATCTGCAATAGCTGATATAAAATTATAAATCAGTATCATTATTGTAAAGCTTTCGTGAGCTTCTCAATCATATTGTTATATGTTTCTGCATAAAAAATAAGAAGCCTTTTTTACAGACTCCCTCATCATCTATTCAAATAATCTGCGATGGTTTGAAATACGACGATATACATATTATGAATACTTTCTTCTGTGTTTCCACCATTTGATAAACCAATTGCCCATTGTTGTCCTTCACCACTTCCGATATTTGCAAAGCCTTGCGTATACATAGCATTTACATCTTTTCGTGCACTGTTATACTCTATCCCTTTTGTAATAAAAGTTGAATATGATTTATCTTGTAAACCGATAAAAAACACTGGTTTCTTTAGCGATGAAAATACATTTTTATACTGCTCTGTTGAGGCTTCTTGAAAGTGATCTTTCATTATTAGAAAACCATCCACTTCCTTAGATTTATTTTCTAGTTCCTCTAACTTCATTCCCTCAAACTTTACATTCCTAAACGTATCTTTCGGCTTTTCTCCAACAACTCCAATTACGAGTGCTCTTCCGTTATATTCTAATTTTTCTCCTTCGTTATTCTTTGCACACCCAGCACCTACTAGGCATAACAATATAAAAACTAAAAAATATGATAAACGCTTCATTTAGCACCCTCCCCCTTCTTTTTAGTCAAGTGACAAAAACGTAAGGTTAATTCAAGAAAATGTAAGTAAAATCGATAGCCCAATTCACGTTTCTATATTATAATCAATTGAATTTACTTACATTACTAAACATAGGAGATCAACATGAAGAAATTTAAACTTTCATCTTTTCTTCCGTTAAGTTATATACTTCTACTCGTACTCGTAAGTCCCCTTTACGACGTATTAAATAAATCGACTGTTCACGCAGTAGACGTTACAACTGTAGTAGATGATTGGATTCCATTTGTAAAAGCATTTATTATTCCTTATTTACTTTGGTTTCCATACTTATACGGCGCACTTATTTATTACTGCTTCGCTGACCGAAAGCAATATTATGTCACTTTAAGTAGTGTTATTTTTGGAAAGCTTGCTTGTTTTTCTATTTATTATTTTTGGCAAACAACTGTACCGCGTCCGACTGTCGTTGGAACAGATGTATTTTCTGAACTAGTTCGCTATATTTATAGTATCGACCAGCCAGTAAACTGTTTCCCTAGCATTCACGTTCTTACTACATTTGTAATTATGTTAGCTGCCTTTAAGCGTAGAGAACAACATGCTTTTGAATATTACATCCTTACTTTCTTCGGTACACTTATTATTTTATCAACGCTATTTACGAAGCAACATGCCTTTGTAGATGCCGTTTCTGGAATGACACTTGCAAGCATACTATACTTCGGCGTTCAGCTCTTATTGGCCAAAGAACCAATAAGAGTTCCAGTAAAACAAAATCATAGAATGTAGCATGACAAAAAAGCAGACTGTGGCTTCAGTCTGCTTTTATCTATTATTAAGGAGATTTTCAATTTAAGATTGCGGTACAGTCATATCACCAGAATGAATACGACCTGCTTTTTTAAGAGCAATGTAAAGTATATAAGAAACAGCTACTGGAATGACGATATAAGTAATTACCATCGCCGGGAGAACTTCCCATCCTTCGCTGGAAATTAAATTAATTGGTGCGATAAGAGAACTTAATCCAAGACCTGCAATTTCTTTTCCTGCTTCCAGTTGGAAAATTAATGCGGATACCGGACCGACTATAGCACTGGCGACGACAGTTGGGACGAGAATCATTGGATTTTTAGTGATATTTGGCAACTGTACTTTCGGAGTACAAAGAGCTTGAGCTAATATGCCACCTAAATTGTTTTCTTTCGCTGAGATGACAGAGAATCCGATAAACTGAGCGACGCATCCGGCAAGAGCTGCACCACCTGCAACACCGTCTAAGCTAAGTGCGATCGCTAACGCAGCTGATGAAGCTGGAGAGATAAGTAATAATCCCCAAACTACTGCAATGACGATAGAAGCGATAAACGGGCTACCAGCCGAGCTATCTTTAATGAACGCTCCAACTGCATTTAAAACAGGAGTAATATTATGAGATAACCAAATACCAACTAAACCAGAACCTAATATGGCCGCAAATGGAACGAGCATCATATCTAAAGCAGTTTTTCCGCTTAAACGTTTACCAATATATACAGCTAAAGTTGCTGTTAATAATGCACCGATTGGCTCACCTGTTTTAATAATTAGACCAGCTTCAGTAATTGAAATGGATCCGGCACCAATTGCTCCAGCCACCATAGCCGAGAAGATTACAAGACCATTTGCACCGAGCATAAAAGCAATTCCTGCACCAATGGCTGGTGCCATAAGTGATTTTGCAACAACTCCGATTGTAATAAGCAACGGAATATCAACAATTCTTCCTATATTTTCGATTAGTAAACCAATTCCGAGGGATACGAAAATACCTTGTGCGATACCAGCAGATGCTTTAAATACACGAGACATTATATATTCCTTCATTTGTTTCACCTTCTCCTATAAGTTAGTAACCAATTGTTTTCATATAATCACGTAAAATATCGTTTGATTTTGCGAATCGAGATTCTTCATCCTCTGTTAAATTGAGTTCTACAACTTCTCTTATACCGTCTCTAGTAATAATAGCTGGTACTCCTGTACAAATATCATATTCACCGTACTCACCATCTAAAATGGCTGATACAGCAATGACACGGTGATCATCGTTAAAGATTGAACTCGCAATATACGCTAGAGAATTTCCGATTCCGTAATAAGTAGTTCCTTTACGTTTATAAATTTCCCAGCCGGCTTTTGCAGTCTTCTCAACGATTCCATCTAAATCTATTTCACCAAATCGTTCTTTTTGTTCTTCTAAAATTTGCAGAATTGGCTTTCCACCAACAGTTACGTGAGACCACGCAACCATTTGAGAATCACCGTGTTCTCCTAATGAATATCCATGAATACTACGAGGGTCTACATGTAACATTTCAGATAAAATTGTTCTTAAGCGAGAAGAATCTAGTGATGTACCAGTACCGATTACGCGATTTCTAGGTAATCCAGATAATTTCCAAACTTGATATGTAATAATATCAACTGGGTTCGATGCAAGTAAGAAAATACCATCAAATCCACTTTCCATTACGCCACCAACAACACTTTCCATAATCTTCGCACTCGCTCCTAAAGTATCTAAGCGACTTTGCCCTGGTTTTGGTGCTGGACCTGCTGTAATAATGACAATGTCCATATCTTTGCAGTCTTCATAGCTTCCTGCATATACTTTTGTTCTTGTATTTGTAAAGTTAATGCAATGTGATAAATCCATTGCTTCCCCAACTGCACGTTCATGATTTATATCAATTAATAATAGTTCTTCGCAAATTCCTTGATTTACAATGGAATACGCACAACTTGATCCAACTAATCCAGTACCGATAATTGCAATTTTTCTTGTATGTCTTTTCATAGCAATCTCTCCTAAGTGATCATATAATTTATTTCTTTTGTTCTTTACACTCCTAATTATAGAGGTTCTCACGATAGAAACCATGGATACTTTGTGAAATATTGAACAAAGCGTTTGTCCTTTTTGTGAATTGTTATATTCCACTTTCGTCATATTTGTTACAACTGGAAAAATATTTATTATGTATTTATTGACATACAAAAAAATAAAACGAGCGAATCTATTTTCGCCCGTTTTTTCATCCTATTATTCTGCACTTAACTGACTTTTTAATTGCTGCACGATCATCGGATTAGCAGGTGCTGCCGGTTTGTAATAACTCTTTTGCTTTGCGTACTCATACATATTACGTTGGCGCGCCTCATCTTGATTACGAATTTGGATTAACGTTTGATGTAACTGTTCATTATCAGACTGAGCAATATAATTTGCATAACTTGTTAAACTTGCATTCAATCCTGCTAAATAATCATTTACCATATCTTTTTCATTCATCTTTTACTTCCTCCTATCCTAGGAAAGTCATTAATTGCTGTTTCGTATTTCGTGCATCTTGTGCATCTTTTTGTAGCATTTGTTTCAGTTGTGGATCTGTACACGTCTGTGCATACTGCTCCAACTTATTAATAATTGTTGCGTGTCCACCAATTAAATGACGTAAGTTTTCTACTTCAAGCTCTGTTAAATTTTGCATGGAATACTCCTACCTTTCTTCTTTCATTCTCCTTTAGTATTCTGTTTTTTTTTAAATCGTATTCACGAAAAAGCTTTCTAAATAATCATTTAAGTAAAAAGAACCTCTAAACGATTAGAGGCTCTTTCTAGTTAAATTCCTTTCCGCTTCTTCAATCGCCCGTTGCATTTGCATTAACGGATTTTCAATCATTTTCCCATGTCCTGTCGCCAATAAAGACGGCTTATACTCCAGCAATTTCTGAGCACTCGTTAATGAAACTTCTGCATCCCAAGTCCCAAACATAGAAAACGGAAACAGCCACTTCAACTGTCCTGCTACCGCTACTCCTCCTCTCGTTTGAAATGCATCTCCAACAATGAGTGCATCATTTCTCGTGTCTAAAAACGCCATTGATCCTGGTGTATGACCTGGAGCTCCAATCGCTACAAGAGAACCAACTTTATCTCCCTCTTGAAGAAGAATATCTGGAATCGTATTTATCTTTTTTGACACTCCCACTTTTATTGGTGTATTTCGTTCTCCCTCTTGCAGTGCCTTATCTCCTTCAAGTAAACATGCATCTCTTTTTGAAATATAGACCGGAACATCCGGCAGCACTTGTTTTATAGCATCGAGCGCTCCTACATGGTCATCATGCGCATGTGTAATAACGATATTCGTAATCGGTTTTCCTATTTTCCGAGCTGATTCTAAAATCTTCTTTGCACAAAACGGTAAAGCCGCATCAATTAAAATTAATCCCGTTTCTTCTTCAACGAAATAACAGTTAATTGGAAATAGACGCGATAAAAATGCAATTTGATGAACTGTTTCTACGCTTATTACCTTCATCTTCTTTACCTCCATAAAAAAGAGCTGTTTACACATACATATGTAATACAGCTTTATTCAAGAATTCAGCAATAAAAAAACCAGTAGCCAATCGGCTACTGGTTCTCTTTTATCTATTAAACTGTGTAACGCTCATCTTCTAAAATTTTCACAGCGATTTCACGTTTCTTCGGAATTACGTTAAGTGGTGTGTGACGAGTTAATTTACGTAATGATGATAACATCATGCGCAGCATGTCGCCGTTTTCAACTGCGATAAGTGTTTCTTTCGCATCTGCTTCGATTTCGTTAAATGCTTCTTGGCAGAATACTTCAGTGTATAACACTTTTTGTTTATTCTTTTCAAGACCAGTTGTTTTGATTGCTTTTTCTGTACGAAGAACAGCTGATTCCATTGCGTATAGGTTGCTTACGATGTCAGCGATATTCACAAGAATTTCTTGCTCTTTATCTAATGCTTTACCGTATTTTTGAGCAGCTAATCCAGCTACCATTAAGCCGATTTTCTTCGCATTAGTTACTAAATACTTTTGCAGTGCTAATGGCTCATCGCCTACTTCTTCTGGCATCATCATCATTAACTCTTCTTGTAATTTTTGTGCTTTTTGAAGAAGTGGTAATTCACCTTTCATGGCTTTACGTAAGAACGTACCTGGTACGATTAGGCGGTTAATTTCGTTCGTTCCTTCGAAAATACGGTTAATACGAGAATCGCGGTACATTCTTTCAATCTCGTATTCTGCCATAAATCCGTAACCACCGTGAATTTGAACACCTTCATCTACTGTATAGTCTAATACTTCAGAACCGAATACTTTGTTTAAAGAGCACTCGATTGCATATTCAGCGATAGAAGCTGCTACTGCTTTACCGTCTTTTACTTCTTCTTCAGATAATGTGCTCATGCGGCTTTCGAATAAACCTACTGTACGATATACAGAACTTTCAGCTGCATATGTTTTTGCTGCCATATTCGCAAGTTTCTCTTGAATTAATGGGAAGCGAGCGATTGGTTGCTTGAACTGTTGACGTTGGTTTGCATATTGTGCTGAAATTTCTACTGCACGTTTTGCAGATCCAACTGTACCAACACCTAATTTATAACGACCGATATTTAAAATGTTGAATGCGATAATATGACCTTTACCGATTTCACCAAGTAGGTTTTCTTTCGGCACTAACGCATCTTCTAAAATTAACGTACGAGTTGAAGAACATTTAATACCCATTTTCTTCTCTTCAGGGCTTGTAGATACACCAGCGTATTCTTTCTCTACGATAAATGCTGAGAAGTGCTCTCCATCAATTTTTGCATATACAACAAATACGTCAGCGAATGCAGAGTTTGTAATCCATTGTTTTTCACCGTTTAATACGTAATGTGTACCTTCTGCATTTAAACGTGCAGTTGTTTTTGCACCTAATGCGTCAGATCCTGAACCTGGCTCAGTTAATGCGTATGCAGCTAATTTTTCACCAGTTGCAAGTAATGGTAAATACTTTTTCTTTTGCTCTTCGTTACCGAATAATACGATTGGTAAAGATCCGATACCTACGTGAGCACCGTGAGTAATTGCAAAACCACCAGCGCGAGAGAATTTCTCTGCGATTAACGCTGAGCTTACTTTGTCAAGACCAATTCCGCCGTACTCTTCTGGTACGTCAGCGCCTAATAAACCAAGTTCCCCAGCTTCTTTTAAAAGACGAACTGAACGATCAAACTCATGTTGCTCTAAATATTCAAGCTCTGGAAGAACTTCATTTACGATAAAGTCCTCTGTCGTTTTTGCAATCATTTTATGCTCAGATGAAAAATCTTCTGGCGTAAACACTTGATCAATTGTAATCTCATCTACTAAAAAGCTACCGCCTTTAACCGCATTTCCTACTGTTTTTTCCATGAAAATTTCCTCCTTCATATTTTCATAAGCCACTTCTCTCTTTTTGAAAGAAGCTGGCTCTCCCGTTTATTTTTTATAAACCTTTGTTGCTTCCATTCTTTGCTTTAGCGTCATCTCGTTCTAAGCGAACCGCTTCCACTTTTTTTATAATCCAGTTCCAGTGGCTAGAACAGTCGGTCGTTTCACCCCTTCCTGTGAGGCAAAAAGCGCCTCTTCGTCAGGGCTTCCGACGCCCTCCTGTTCTGAGCGAGCCACCTGCACTTTTTATCTAATCCAGTTCCAGCGGCTAGAATGTTCGTTGGCTTCGCTTCTTCCTACGAGGCAAAAAGCGCCTCTTCGTCTGAAGCTCCATCCCCCTCACATTCTGAACGAGCCGCTTCCACTTTTTTTATAGTAATTCAAATACTCCCGCTGCTCCCATTCCGCCACCGATACACATTGTTACGATACCGAATTGTTCGTTGCGGCGTTTCATTTCGTGAATAAGAGATAGTGTTAGTTTTGCTCCTGTACAGCCAAGTGGATGTCCAAGTGCGATTGCACCACCGTTTACGTTTACTTTTTCTTCATCTAAACCAAGTTCACGAATAACTTGGATCGATTGAGAAGCGAATGCTTCGTTTAGTTCGAATAAGCCAATATCAGATAGCTCTAACCCAGCTAGTTTTAACGCTTTTGGAATTGCTGCGATTGGGCCGATTCCCATTACTTCTGGTGGTACGCCAGCTACTGCAAATGAACGGAATTTCGCAAGTGGCTTCATGCCATCGCTCACTGCTTTTTCACGATCCATTAATAGTACAGATGCTGCACCGTCACTCATTTGTGAAGAGTTACCAGCTGTTACAGAACCGCGAACGTTAAATGCTGGACGTAATTTACCTAAAATGTCTAGCGTCGTCTCTGCTCTTACACCTTCATCTTGTGCGAAAATGATTGTTTCTTCTTGCAGTTTATTGTTTGAGCCAACCGAGCGTAACGTCACATCTACAGATACTGTTTCATCAGCAAAGTTTCCTGCCGCTAATGCTTTGGCAGCACGTTGATGACTTCTTACTGCAAATGCATCTTGCTCTTCACGAGAAATTCCATATTTCACAGCAACTTGCTCTGCTGTATGTCCCATACCCATATAATATTCCGGAGCCGCTTCTACAAGGCGACTATTCGGACGAACAACGTGTCCCATCATTGGAACTAAACTCATTGATTCCGCTCCGCCTGATAATACAGCTTCAGAGTGACCAAGCATAATGCGCTCTGCTCCGTAAGCGATACTTTGTAAACCAGAAGAACAGTAACGGTTAATTGTAATAGCTGGAACATCGTAAGAAAGTCCTGCTAGTCCGCCGATATTACGAGCCATATTTAAACCTTGTTCTGCTTCTGGCATCGCACAACCGAAAATTAAATCATCGATTGGTCCTTCATAATTCGCACGCTTTAACGTTTCCTTTACTACTAACGCCCCTAGATCGTCAGGACGAACTGTTTTTAATGAACCCCTCTTTGCTTTTCCAATTGGTGTTCTTGCTCCCGCAACAATGACAGCTTCTCTCATGAACGATATCTCCCCTCGTTATTAGTTACGTAATGGCTTTCCTTTTACAAGCATGTGCTGCATTCTTGCTTGTGATTTCATCTCACTTACTAAGCTAATAAATGCTTCACGTTCTACATCTAATAAATACTGCTCATCAACTTCTGTTCCGTACGGCACTTTTCCGCCCGCAATGACATATGCAAGTTTCTTCGCAATGTGAAGATCATGTTCAGAAATGTAACCTGATAAATGCATTGCTTCTGCACCAAGTACAAGAGTTGCATATCCTGTTTCGCCAACAACTGGTATCTTTTTACGAATCGGTGCTTTATAGCCAGCTTCATATAAAGCAAGTGCTTTCTGTTTCGCATCATATAGTAAGTGATCACCATTCACACTAATACCGTCTTTATCGCCTAAGAAGTTGTTCGATACAGCTTCTTGTGCTGATGTAGAAACTTTCGCCATCGCTACAGATTCAAACACTTTATTCGCAACTTTTTGCAGATCAAACTCTACACCGTTTGGCATTTTATTTAAGTGTTTAATGTATAGCTCTTTATTACCGCCTCCGCCAGGGATTAAGCCAACACCAACTTCTACTAAGCCCATATACGTTTCACTAGAAGCTTGAATGCTAGCTGCTGGTAAGCAAACTTCTGTACCTCCGCCAAGCGTCATACCGTATGGTGCTGCTACAACTGGCTTAGAAGAGTACTTAATTTTCGTCATTGCATCTTGGAAGTTTTTCACAACCAACTCAATTTCAAAGTAATTGTCGTCTTGTGCTTCCATTAAGATCATTGCTAGATTCGCACCAACGCAGAAGTTCTTCGATTGGTTACCGATAACAAGACCTTTATAATTCTTTTCTACTTCATCAACAGCGTAGTTAATCATTTGCGTAATATCCATACCGATTGCATTGCTCTTCGAATGGAACTCTAAGCAAAGGATACCGTCACCTAAATCAATTAAGCTCGCTCCGCTATTTTTCTTTAATACACCATTTTTCGCTTTTAATTGCTTAAGAGAAATTGCTTTTTTATTACGCTCGATTAGTTTATATTCGCCATTATCGTAATAGTAGCTATCGCCGTTATCATGTTTATAGAAAGTAGTGAAACCTTTCTCTAACATTTCTTTCACCCAAGTAGGAACAACTACGCCGTTTTCTTCCATCTTTTGAACAGATTTTTCAACGCCGATTGCATCCCACACTTCAAATGGCCCTTGCTCCCAGCCGAAGCCCCACTTCATCGCTTGGTCAATTGCAACGATATCGTCAGCAATTTCTTTATGAAGTTTTGCAGAGTATAAAAGAGTTGGTGTAATGATGTTCCATAACAACTCTCCTGCACGGTCTTTCGCGTATACAAGCGCTTTCAATTTATTCGCTAATCCTTTTTCTTGTTTACTTAACTCTACGGATGCAGCTTTTAATTTTTTACGCGCTTCGTATTCCATCGTTTCAGGATTTAATTCTAAAATTTCTTTTCCTTGTTTTAAGAAGAAGCCTTGACCTGTTTTACTTCCAAGCCATTTTTTCTCAAGCATGTCATGCATGAAAGCTGGTACTTTAAATACATCACGCTCTTCTTCTTGCACATTTTCATATACGTTATTTGCAACGTGTACGAATGTATCTAAACCGACAACATCTAATGTACGGAACGTTGCACTCTTCGGACGACCAATAAGTGGGCCTGTTACAGAATCAACTTCCCCAATGCTGTAGCCGCGTTTTATCATCTCTTGAAGAGTTACTAATAAACCGTACGTACCGATGCGGTTTCCAATAAAGTTTGGTGTGTCTTTTGCGATAACAACGCCTTTTCCAAGAACGTCTTCGCCAAATAGTTTCATGAAGCTTAATACTTGTGGATCTGTGTCTTTCGTCGGTATTACCTCTAGAAGTTTTAAATATCGTGGTGGGTTAAAAAAGTGTGTGCCTAAGAAGTGTTTCTGGAAGTCGTCTGAACGACCTTCTGCCATTTTTTCAACTGAAATACCTGACGTATTCGAGCTTACAATAGAACCTGGTTTACGAACAGCGTCTACTTTTTCAAATAATTTCTTTTTAATATCTAAGTTTTCAACTACTACTTCAATAATCCAATCTACATCAGCTAGAAGCTCAAGATCATCTTCTAAGTTACCTGCTTCGATCAGTGCTAGATTTCCTTTCACTGTCAGAGGAGCTGGTTTTTGCTTCAATAGTTTCTGTACAGCCGTATTACTAAAACGATTTCTCACACTTTTATGTTCTAATGTAAGTCCCTTCGCTTCCTCTTCTTTCGTAAGCGCAGGTGGTACAATATCAAGCAATAATGTCGGAATACCAATATTAGCTAAGTGTGCCGCAATTCCCGAACCCATTACGCCTGAACCTAGAACAGCAGCCTTTTTAATTTGGAACATCCAATTCTCCCCCTATTCTTGAATGAATGCTCATTCAATTTTTCGACATAAGTCGCAATCAATGAGTGAGCCTCTACTAATAAATATATGATACTGTTTAAATTTTCGCAATATATTTATTGATAAAATTTTCTGAAATAAATATTTTTCTTTCATTTGGCTATGCTATACATGTGTATTTTCTTTGTTTAAATGCACTTTTCCTTTTTATAATCTGACGAAACTGGAGGAATATATATGGCAAAACTTAAGAAGAACCCTTCAAAGGCTGGAATTAGTGCAGCTAGTGTAAGTGGAAACGCAGGTCCGCATAATCAAGGTGTTGAAAAAGGACGCCAAGGTAATAACCAACAATATAAGAAGCATAATATGGGCGAAAAATAACGCTATATTTTTGGGCAGAGAACGTGGCATAATGATTAATGGCTGCTTTTTCTGCCCAATTTATTTGTACATATGGAAAACAAAAGAGGGAACGATGATGAAACGAACAATAGTTATGATTGTAATGATTGCCACACTATTTACAGGGATGATTTTCTTCTCTTATGCACACAGACAACAAGCTGTAAGAGCTGATCAACCTAATATTACTGGGCAATACGGAATTACAATCGATGCAGACACAGGTAAAGTTTTGTATGGAAAACGCGAAGATGAACGCTCTTATCCGGCTAGTATAGCCAAAATGATGACAACCCTTCTTTTACTAGAGAATGTAAAAGAGGATGAAGAAATTACAATTACAGAAAACGCAATTAAAACAGAAAGTCAAAGTAAGAAAATTAAACTTCGTGCTGGGGAAAAATTAAAGCGTGATGAGGCATTAAAACTTATGCTTATCATTAGTGCAGACCCAATAGCTGAATCAATTGCAGAACATATCGCAGGATCAAAAAATGAATTTGTGAAAATGATGAATGCTAGAGCGAAGGAACTTGGTACAAAGCATGCGACTTTCAAGAATGCAAGTGGTGCTGATGCACTCGGAAATAAAGTATCACCATATGACATTGCTATTATTACGAAAGAAGCATTAAAGTATCCAGTTGTTTTAGAATATATGAATACAACACATACAACTCTACATACTTCAGAACGCTCTCCAAAGATCGCAAACTATGGGCGAGAAGAACTATATGACGATCCATATGCGATTGGAAGTAAAAGCGGTCTATCCGCACTCGGTAAATATACGGTCGTAACAGTGGATAAAAAAGACGGTAAACGCGTCATTAACGTCGTATTATCTTCTACTCGCGCGCAACTATATCCTGATACGAAAAAAATGGCGCATTACGCATTTCAGCAATTAAAATAACCAAGGAGTATTTTCTCCTTGGTTATTTTTTAACCATACCTTTTAATACGAACGCAACGTTCGCTGGGCGCTCTGCTAGACGGCGCATGAAATATCCATACCAGTCGTTTCCATAAGGCACGTAAACACGCATTTTGTAGCCTTCTTTTACTAGCTCAAGTTGACGCTCATTACGAATACCATATAACATTTGGAATTCAAATTGATCCCTTGGAATATTGTGTTCTTCGGCAAGTTTTTTTGTATATTCAATAATTGCTTCGTCATGTGAAGCAATTGCAGTATAATTCCCATTTAATAAGTGCATTTTAATAATTTTTTTATAATTGTCATCTACATCTTTCTTGTCCGGGAACGCCACTTCTTCAGGTTCTTTATAAGCCCCTTTTACAAGACGTAAATTAGGATTATAAGCGTTTAAGTCTTCAATATCTTTTTCTGTACGATATAGGTAAGCTTGAATAACAGTACCAATATTATCGTATTCAGATTTTAATTGTTTAAAGATATCAATTGTTTTCCCGCAGCGTGTATAGTCTTCCATATCAATTGTAACGAACACACCATTTTCTTTTGCAGCTTCTAAAATACGGCGCATATTGTTCATTACGATTTCATCAGAGATATCTAATCCCATAGAAGTCATCTTTAAAGAAAGCTGCGAATCAAGACCTTCTCTTCCAATTGCACGGATCGCTTCAATCGATTGGTTAGCCATTTCATTTGCTTCCGCTTCATTATCAACGAATTCACCTAAATAATCGATTGTTACACAAAGACCTTGCTTATTTAATGCCTGAATGGCAGCTGTCGCTAATTCAATCGTCTCCCCTGCGACGAAGCGACCTGCACCAAAGCGTAAACCGTACTTTTTAGCCAGTTTTGTTAGCGCTTTATTTTTAGATAAGAAAAGAAACGAATTTCGCATTAATTGTTCCATGTAATTCACCCCTATGACTGTAATTTATCTGTTTTTTACCCCTCTTCAAAATTATATCATTGTTTAAAATTATTGGATACAAATAATTATTTAGATAATTTATAAAATACTATAAAAACATTTAAAAACCTATATTCTCGCATGTAAATATGAAGGGAATATTTTTCGACATTTAGAAAAAACGGGTTTACTAGGGCAAAAATAGGCATACCGAAAATATTCGACATACCTATAAAACCCTTTATATTCCATGTAAATTATATGAGGATATTAATAAAGAAAACTTGAGGTAACATTCACCTCAAGTTTTCTCACTGCTCATTTCGCTTCTCTTCATTCAGCCTTTTAATATCCGTAATTAACTGCACCATCTCTTCTTTCGCATCTGGATATGTCTCATTCCAATGCTTCACTAAAGCTGGCATCGTCTTCGCTATGTAAGAATAAAGTGCCCACTTCTGCACCTGCTCTTTTCTCTCTTCATCGCTCTCTCCAAGTAATAATTCCGTGTATTTCTCTAACAACCCGTCAAATTGTTCATTAAACTTTTCACTCATTTTATTTACCTCCTATATGAAAAAAGCAGCGAAAATCGCTGCTTTTTCTTATAATTTTGATCGAACAGAGTTTAATTTTTTCTCCATTGTGCTTACTTTATCACGACGATCATCAATACGAATTGTTGTTGCAACACGCTGTGCACCTTTCGTATATGGAACTTCATGCATTTGTTGAATTACTTCTAGAATGACAGGAAGATCTCCTTCAATAATTGTATTCATCGGTGTTAATTGATACTTCACGCGATCCGCATTTTTCTCTAGCACCTTTTGTACTTCTGCTACATATTCACTAACACTTGGATTACCTGTTCCTACTGGAATAATCGACACGTCAACAATTGCCATAGTAGTCTTCCTCCTATAATCGTTTCTTATATATCCATTGTCTATTTTACCGAAATCCTCATCATTTTACTAATATGTTACTCTTCCACTTTAAACTGCTCGACTAATCTTTCTAAATCTCTCATATGTTCTGTCAAACTTTCCATCGTGTGAGCTACCTTTTCTAAATGATTCACCTGTGATTCCGTTGCAGCATGTACCTCTTCAGAAACAGCTGCACTTTCTTGACTCGTACCAGCAATTGTATGCATTACCGCTGTAATTTCCCCTTGCTCGTAACCTATGTTATGTACCTCTTCTACAATTTTTTCAACTGAAGTACTAATCGTATTTACAACTGACATAATTGTGCGGAACTCCATTTCCGCCTCTGTCGTCACTTTATTTTGCACATCTGCAATGTCTTTCAATTTACTTACAACTTCTACAACCCTTTTTACTTCTAATTGTACATCACCAATCATCATTGTGATTTCTCCGGTTGCCTCTTTTGATTGTTCCGCTAATTTCCGAACCTCTTCAGCAACAACCGCAAATCCCTTACCTTGCTCACCTGCACGGGCAGCTTCAATCGATGCATTTAAAGCAAGTAAATTTGTTTGATCCGAAATGCCTTTTATAAGCTCAACAACATTTTGAATCGATCCAACTCTTTGTTCTAACTTATCCGATGCTTCTTCTGTATGAACAACAATCGAAGATGATTGTCCCCTCGTACGGATTAAATTCCTCATTGTATTTAATCCTTGCTTAGATGCCTCTTCCGCTTTGCCAGCCACTCCTTTTATTTCACCAACAGAGCTATTCATTTGTTCCACTGACTCCGCCATATTCTCGAGCTGAGCTGAAACTTCATCCACACTATTCGCAAGAGTAGAAGCTCCTCCGCTCACATCATCCATCGCTCCTGAAACTTCTCTACTAGCCGCTACTGTTTCGTTCGTTAAATAATGTAAACTATTCGTTGATTGTTGCACCGTTGATACGCTGTTTTTAATTTTACTTACCATTTCATTCATTTGTTCAACCATATCATTAAAGTGCTTAGCCAACTCTCCAACCTCATCTTTACTTGTCACTTTCATTCGCAGCGTTAAATCGCCTTCTGCTACTTTTTGAACGTGATTCTTTAATAGTTGCAGTGGTCTTGCTAATCTTCTTGAGAATAAGTAGGAAGCTACGATTCCAACTAATAAACTAATACATGCCATTATAATAACTGTATTTCTCGTACTATTTAATAGCCCATCAATCGTTTCTTTCGGATAAAAGATTCCTATCGTCCATTTCATCGTATCAAATGATTGACTGTAAACAACTACATCTTCACCTTTTATTGTAGTGACCGCATATTTTGTTACCTCTTTATTTAAGCTCTTTATAAGCGGCTCTTTAGAAACATCTTTCCCTATCTTTTCTGGATAAACAAGAGCCATATTTTTATCATTTATAATAAACATTTCTCCGTCATTATTGTATTGAATATTGTGAAGCAACTTCTGAATCGTCCCAAGCGATACATCCATCGCAACAACGCCTAATACAGATCCATCTTGAGCTGTAATTGCTTTAGAAACACCTACACTTAACTTTCCTGTTGCAATTTCATAAGAAGGTTGTCCCCAATGGACTTTTTTTACATCAGTCTCTGAATCTTTATACCATGGTCTTGTCGTTGGATCATATCCTTCTGGCACTTGCCCACCTTCAGCAAGATTGGCACTTAATGTTTTTTTATCTTTCGTACCAATATATAAATCTAAAATACCAGGATGATTCTTTTTATACTCCGCAAACTCTTTCGTTAAAAATGCTTCCTCTTCTGGAGTAACCCCACCTTGAAGCATATTACGAATCATCTCACTGTTCGCGTAATACCCCATATCTTCATCCGTTCTTTGAACAAATGTCGTAAGTTGCTCTGTCACAAGATCCATCGCATTTTGAGAATACTCGTCTAAGGAACGCACTTCCTTTTCTTTCTGTAATTGATACACAGCTGTACCCAATATTACGAACATCATAGAAATAAGTACTGAAAACACTACCGCAATTTTTAAACGTAAACTTCTTAACATTTTCCCCCAAGCATCCCCTTCGTATTAAATTAAAATCTTATTAATCATTATATTAAGTATAATAGATAAAATTAAAAAATTGAAATTAATTCTCACCTTAATACAATTAGAAAACGGACTACCACTTGTGCAAAAACAAATAGTTCATTATCCTTAAAATATAATCTCATTCGTTCGGAGGGAACTATGTTACAAAAATTCGGTTTCTCACAATATGAAAGCCAAGCTTATGAAGTTGTCGTATCAAGCACTGAACCATTAGATGCTACAACAATTGTGAAGCATTCAGGTGTTCCAAAAGCAAAAATATATGAAGTACTAGCACGCCTAATCGATAAAGGAATGGTAATGGATTCTGTTTCAGAAAAGAAAAAATTGTATACAGCATTACCACTAAAACTAGCAATTGAAAAATTAACGACAGAATTCCAATCAAATATTAAAGAACTGGAAACAAACATATCAAAAAAATCATTTACAGATGACCGTGTGTGGAGCTTAAAAATGCAATCTTCTATTCGAGTTCAAAGTAAAGAACTCATTGAAAGTGCACAAGAATCAATCCGTATGTCAGCTTGGAATGATACTCTTTTAGAATATCTCCCTTTACTAGAACAAAAAGCAAAACAAGGTGTTCAAATTGAATCCCTTATTGTTGGAGAAGTAGAAACAGACTTAGAAAACATGCATTTTCTAATCCCAGCTGAAGAACCTAATGCATTAGAGCGCTACTTGCTACTCATCGTTGACGATCGTGAAATTTTATTTGCTGGCGTAGAACAAGAGTCATGGCAAGCGATGAAAACAATGTCACAACCTTTCGTAAAGTTCTTTACAGAATTTTTCTATCACGACGTTGCACTTGCAAAGATTACTCAGAAACATCATGATCTCTTTATGGAAGATGAGGAAATTAAGAGTTTGTTGATGAAATTGAGGTACTAATTAAATAATAAAAAGGAGTCTAGTTTTTCACTTAGACTCCTTTTCGTTTTGTTCCTTTATGTCCATCAACAGCTCAATGATTTTCTCATTTTGCTCCACTTGTTTCTCTGAATTTTGATAGATGAAACGAACCCATCTAAGTGCAAAAATAATAAGAAACAAAGGGAGCATTGAAATTAAAAAACCAATAATTGAAGAATTCGTATACATATACCTCACCTCGCTATATACACCTTCTCCATCTTTCTACCAAAACCTGCAATTTTTTACAAATAAAAAAAAGAACCTATCAAACGATAGATTCTTCTTTCACGAACTGAGTAGAACGTCCTCTCGTAATCGAGAAAATTGCGCAAAGCAGTGCTAATATAATAAAGCCACCGCCTACCCAAGCGTTATATATAACAGATGATTTTTCAATAACAACTCCGCCTACTGTTGAACCGAGTGCAATTCCTAAATGAAGCGCAGAGTTATTTAAACCTTGCTGAATACCAGCTGATTCCGGTGCAATTTCAATTAAATAATTTTGCTGTGCTGGTGAAATCGCCCAGCTCAGCATACTCCAAAGTCCCATCATAATGATGAAGAGCGGGAATGAGAATGTCATTAATGGCAACATGAAGATTGCACATGCAAATACGATAATAATCGAGATAATACTTTTCTTCGATCCCCATTTATCAGCAAGCCATCCACCGAATCCGCCGCCGATTACTGCTGCGATTCCGAAAATAAAGTAAAACACACTAATCCAGTTTGCTTCAACATGCATAACATCTTTTAAAAACGGTGTTAAATATGCATACAATGTTAAATGCCCCGTTAAAAACAAAAATGATGTTAACTGTGCACTTACAATTTTTTTATCTTTTAAAGTAGCAAGTTGTTCTTTTATTGATAATACCGATGTCGGTGGTACTTTCGTTAAGAATAATGAAATACAAGCAATTGCCATAACTGTTAATACCGCAATTAATACAAATGGTGCACGCCATCCGTATGCATTTCCGAGCACAAGACCGAGCGGTACTCCAAGTACGAGTGATCCGCTAATTCCCATGAAAATGATTCCAATTGCACGCGCACGAAAATGCGGTTCTACAACACTAGAAGCAAGTGTTACCGATAGTGCAATAATTAATGAACCACTCGCCGCACAAATAACCCTTGAGAACATTAGCATTCCGTAATTCACACTAAATGCCGAAATAATATTTCCGATTAAGAAAATCGATAATGCTCCAACATACAATGTTTTTCTTTCAAACTTCCCTGTCAAAGCTAATAAAACTGGACCTGACAAAGCAAATACTACCGAAAATATTGTTATAAGCTGACCAGCTGCGCTAATAGATACTCCTAACTCATTGGCAACTAAATCGAGCGTTCCTCCTATAATTAGCTCAACCGTTCCGACTACAAAAGCCGCGATAGCTAAAATATAAACACGAAAATTCAAGTCTTTCCCCACGCTTTCTATTTTGGTTACTACGACTATAGTAACCAAAATAGAAAATGGACGCAAGCACAATTTTTTTACAGTAAAAAAGGTAGGCGTATAATACGCCTACCTTTTCATCATTCTGTTTCTTTCTTCTTATTTAAATACCAATACACCGGAAGTCCCGTAAATACAATTCCAATCGATAAGAAACAACTTACTGGATCGTTAATAATCGCACTACCAATTACAAAGAACGAACCTAAAATCGCTACGATTGGTACGATTGGGAATAACGGTACACTATATGCACGCTCTTTATTCTTATTACGTTTTCTTAAAATGAAGACACCAATAAACGTCATTACATAGAAAATATAAATAATGAATACGGAAATCTCAGATAGCTTATTTGGATCACTAATAATCATTAAAATAATTCCTAAAATGATTTCAACAGTAATCGCATTTGCTGGTGTTTTAAATCTCGGACTTTCCTTTGCAATAAACTTAGAAAATGGAAGTTGTCCACGCTCTGCCATAGACATTGGAATACGTGGGAATGTTAAAATCTTTCCATTTAAACAGCCGAAAATAGAAACGATGATACCGATACTAATAATTTTCCCGCCATATTCCCCAAGTAACATGCCCGCAGCTGTCGCTGTTGCATTTTCTCCAAGGTCTACGATTTTCGCTGCTGGTAACACATTTAATAATGCCAAGTTAATTAGTACGTAAGCAGCTGTTACAATTAAAATCCCAACTGTCATTGCTTTCGGTAATAACTTTGTTGGATTCTTCATTTCTCCGCCAATCGAAGCAAGTAAAATCCAGCCATCATAAGCAAATAAAGTTGCTAAAATTGCCATACCGATACTTTGATTTTCTGATATCGGCACTACTACGTTAAAAATATCACTGTTTCCTTTCCAAAAACCTAACACGACAATTAATACAATCGGAATCATTTTCCCAATTGTCGTGATTGTTTGGACGATACCTCCGTATTTTGTTCCCATACTATTTATAACGCCAAGGAACACAACCGTTCCAATTGCAATTGGTAAATTCCACACTTTATCTAAATAGAAAAAATTAATCATTAAAGAACTAAAGTATAAACCTAATGTTCCGATAATAGCAGGTCCATAAACAATTGTTTGCATCCAGCCTGATAAATATCCCCAAAAACTTCCGTAAATCTCCTCTAAATACGTATACAACCCACCATTTTTCGGGATTTGCGCTCCAATTTCAGCTACTGTTAAACCACTCGCTAACGTCAACAGACCACCAATTACCCAAGCAAGAATGGCCATATTAGAACTCCCCGAGTAATCTAATACGCTCCCTGGTTTCATAAACACACCAGATCCAATAATCGTTCCTACTACGATAGAAAGTGCTACCGTTAAACCAATTTTGTTCTTCTCATCATGATGCATGCTGCGTATCCTCCTTCCAATCCTAGTGTGATGCAAAAATGAAATAAAAAAACACTCCTCCCTAAAAAAGGGACGAGTGTTGTATTCGTGGTTCCACCCTTGTTTCAATTCGTAAAGTAACATACTTCACCAATTTCTCAAGTCTAAATAACGGTTTTTGCCGGCAAGCAATTACTAGATGTTCGTTCACTGCTGCAGTTCAGAGGTGGTAATCCATTTTTCCGTATTAGGAAGCTCACAGCCAAAGGCTTCCCTCTCTGAGAATCGTAAAAAATTGATCGTGTCCTCATCATCACTTCTTGATGTCGAATTTTGTAGTTATTGTTCATTATATTGAATTGTTAGAAAAAATCAATATATTTTTTTATATAACATAGGAAATATTTCTCTTCTTATATTATAACAGAAGATACAAAACTCCTCTAATCCCCTAAAAATGGTATAATCCATTTAGGAGGTGTACCAATAATGATTGCTGTTTTTTGTATCATCGCTACGTTTCTCTCTGTTCAATTCGCTATCATGCATCGGCACAAGTATCCTGTTTATAGCATTTTAGCGGTAGCTATTATACCAGCTGTTTCCTTCTACGTATTGGGTAAATATCAATATACGGAAGTGTTTATCGGTTTTGCAATCTTCTACTGCGTCTTCGGATACATACTAACAATGAAAAGAATTTCAATGCCTCATTAAAAGGGACCGATTTCTACTTATAGAAATCGGCCCTTGCACGTACCTTCCGGTTGCCCACACGAAAGATACGACTTCATTCAATTATTTCTCATCTTTTTTCATAAAAAACTTATGGTGCGGTAAATCAACATTCAATGCCTCTAATTGTTTCTTTTCGTTGTCTAAAATCGCTTTTACTTTTGTTTTTGTTGCTTCATCTAATCCTGCAAAGATGTCTTCATGCTTCTCTCTCTCTGGAAGTTTCACACCTAATTTTGTTAATTCTTCTTTTGCTTGCTCATGCGTTAATTTTCCAGTTTTCTTTTGCTCTAAAATTGACTTCGCTTTCTCCTTTGCCTGTTCATCTAAGTTAGCAAACATGTCTCCATGCTTACCTTTCTCCGGCATTTTCACGCCTAACTTTGTTAATTCCTCTTTTGCTTGCTCATGCGTTAATTTTCCAGTTTTCTTTTGCTCTAAAATTGACTTCGCTTTCTCTTTCGCCTGTTCATCTAAGTTAGCAAACATGTCTCCACGCTTACCTTTCTCCGGCATTTTTACGCCTAACTTTGTTAATTCCTCTTTTGCTTGTTCACGTGTTAGTTTGCCCGATTTCTCTTGCTCTAAAATTGACTTCGCTTTTGCTTTCGCCTGTTCATCTAATCCTACAAACATGTCTTTACGCTTCTCTTTCTCCGGAAGCTTTACACCTATTTCCTCTAACTGTTTCTTTGTATCGTCCATAATTGTTTTTACTTTTTGTTTTGTAGCGTCATCTAAATCCTTTTTCGCCGTTTTTGCAGGCTGATCCACCGCTGGAGTATTCGTTGCCGCGAATGCCGGAATACCGACTCCTCCAATGATTCCGAATGATAAAGCACCTGCAATCGCTAAATAACCAACTGTTTTCTTCTTCATAGGAAATTTCCTCCTTCATATTTCTAAAGCATGTACACTTTCGTATACAAAGCCAATAGTAATATTGGTTTCTTAAAATTTCCTTAACGATTCAAATAAAAAACACCGCTCGCAATGAGCGGTGTTTCTCTATGCTTTTTGTAATTGTAACTCTTCACGTTCCATTATTTTTCTTAATACAATTGTTTGTGTCATTGTAAATAAGTTACCTGTTATCCAGTACAACACAAGTCCTGATGGCGCCGCAAACCCCATAAATAGAATCATTGCCGGCATCATGATTTGCTGCATTTTCAGCATTTGTACTTGTTCTCCAGGTGTGATATTAGATTGGAATACTTTCATCTGAATAAATGTTGTTAACGCTGCAATAATCGGTAATATATGATATGGATCTGCATGTCCTAGGTTCACCCATAAAAATGAAGATGTGCGAATCTCTTCCGTTCGGCTAATCGCATAATACAAAGCAGAGAAAATCGGCATTTGTATAAAGATTGGCCAGCAACCAGCAAGTGGATTCCAACCGCCTGATTTCATTAGTTCTGACATTTCTTTTTGATACTGTTTTTGTTTTTCAAGATCTTTGCTTACATCACCGTATTTTTTCTTTAGCTTCTGCAATTCAGGTTGCATTTTTTTCATTTTCGCTTGGCTACGATATTGTGAAACAGCTAATGGAATCATTGCTGAACGAATAACGAGCGTCATGATAATGATAGCAATCCCGAAGCTAGCTCCAGGTATATGATGAGCAACAAATTGAATCATATACGAGATTGGATATACAAAATAATGATCCCAAATCCCAGTACTATGTGCATCAATTGGGGCCGCATTACTGCAACCAGATAAAACAAAAACAAGTAATAATGATAGACTAACGAGCACAACTCGGTATGATTTTAACATGTTCATTCCTCCAATGTTTCGTAATTATTTAGCGAAACATTGGTGTATACGGACCGACCTCGTCATTCTCTTCACTTGATTCTTGTCTGCGTACAGAACGAATCATTCCATATTTATAAAAAATAGAAAATAGCGGTACATTTCTCGCACTATCTTCACATGTATCAACTAACGCAAAAGCTCTTTGTTTACCGCTCGATGCTTGCTGACGCACAAAGCGAGAAACATTAGCAAGGAAGAAAACTTCTAATAAACAAAGTGCCGTCGTTACAAACGATATATATAGAATTGCATCCTGCAATAAAAATTCCATCGCTTCACATCCTTAATAAGGTCATTTTAGCACATTAGGCAAACATTCTCTATTTCCTTTTATTTTCAAAAAAAGTATTTTGCATATTTTCTCAAGAAAACAATACTAAAGAAACGTTGTATTCGCTTTCTTTAGTATATTCACACACATCAATGAATAGGCTTGATTTATTAGAAATTTATAAAATTTTTGCATTATAATAAAACTATTGCCAGTTTTTGAAAAAACCTTTATTCTCTTCTTGTAATCAAAAATGAATATGGAGATGAAACATACTATGGGTCAACTAGGAGACGCCGATTACGTTCCCGACACCGCCTTTTTATCCTTCCCAGCAGCTAAAACATTTCACTTAGAATTTATGATACAGTTGGTTGTTATTTTTATAGCTTCTATTTTGTATGCAATTTCTATGAATATGTTTTTTATCCCGCATAACATGATTAGCGGTGGATTCGCTGGTGTAGGGATGATTATCGGTTATTTAATGCACTACAATATCGGTGCACTTATCTTTTTACTAAACATTCCTCTTCTTATTTTAAGTCACTTTTACTTAGGCAAGAAGACAACCTTTTTAACAGCTTACTTTGTAGCTGTATCATCGTTAGCGATGAACATTATCCCTGTACACCAGGTTTCAGACGATATTTTACTATCTTCTGTATTCGGTGGTGTAATCTGCGGAGCAGCTTCCGGAATCATATTCCGATTTGCTTCTTCAACAGGTGGCTTTGATGTTGTTGGATTGATTGTAGCGAAATATCGAGATATTTCAATTGGAGCAATCATCTTTGTATTCAACTTAGTCTTACTTGTTGCAGCAGGTTTTATTTTCGGATGGGATATTACACTTTATACGTTAATTAGCCGGTTTGTAGTCAGCAAAGTTATCGATGCTGTGCATACGAAACATATTAAATTAACGATAATGACAGTTACAGAAAAAGGCGAGGAAATAAAAAGCGCACTACTACATCACGGCATACGCGGGGTGACAATGGTAGACGCTGTCGGCGGCTATACAAACCATAAGAAAAAAATGATTTACACTGTCGTGACTCGCTATGAGTTAGGCGAAATGAAACGTATTATCCGTCAAGTGGATAACAAAGCATTTATGAACATTACTGAAACAGTTGAAATTGTCGGCCGTTTCAAACGCATATAAAAAGGCGCAAGGAGCTAGTGTTCCTTGCGCTTTTTATTTTTTACACTTATTACAAAATCAGATAATTCTATTATTATGTCTCTAAATGTGTTATAATGAAAGCAGACTCACAAAAAAAGAGTATATAGACTTGGAAGTTTCTCTTATTTTACAAGCAAAAAGAAACGAGCAGTCGGGTATATTTCAGACACCATACACGTAACGGTTTAAACAACCGATCATCTTAGTTACTCTTCAATGATCTTTTTATAAAAAGATACGTACAATTAAAACTCACTTCAATATACTATACCTACCTTTTTGACTTCCAAATCATCTTATTACATAAGGAGATGAACATATGAATCAATATATACGATATACAATAGCTGTCCTGTTTGCTATTATCGGCGGAATAATCTGCTTCTGGACAAACACACAGCTTGGAGAGAATATCATTTTTAATGGAATCGAAACGCTTGTAAGCGCTTCAATTTTAGGTGGATACATTTACTTCCTCTTCAATCCAGAAGAAAACGCTCAAAAAACAATGTTATTAACAATGATCGGAATCGTTGGTGGATGTATTTCCTACTCAATGACAAACTATACATTACCACTTCAATTAAGCTCTGCTTTCTTCCACGGTCTATGGACTTGGTTCATTGCATTCTGCTTAGCAGACGTATTTAACCTATTACAAGATAATGAAGAAGAAAACGGTCGCCAAATTGAAAGTAACTCTTAAGCTGGAAGATACTCTTCCAGCTTTTTTTGATTGGTTTGCATACCCCGGTTAGTATCTACCGTAATATATCAGCGATTCTCCAAATATATCGGCGATTTCTCCACTTATATCAGCGATTTTTTCATTATATCGACGCTTCGACACAGGATATCGACTTACCGACAATTTTCGGCAACTTATTTATGCTCTATACCCCGGCACTACAATAAAAAGAAGCTACCCAACGGCAACTTCTTTTCCACATACCCCACTTCGTATTCACTAAAATATATCAACGATTTTTCAAATATATCGATCGTTTCTCCACTTATATCTACGCTTCGACACTCAAAACGCACAACATACCCTATCCACCAAGCAACTTACTGCCGAACTCTACGATTAAAAAGAGAATTAATAGGATCGCGAGTATCTTTAATGCTACATATGCCACTTTAAAAACAACATAAATGAGCAAGACTATCAAAATAATTGATAAGATTTCCATATTTACTTCCTCCAAGCTTTGCTCTTCTTATCTCATTTTACTCGCCCTAGGCTGTTTATGGAACTGCATAAGATGACATATAAAAAAGAGGATACCTCACCCATCGTAAGATACCCTCTCTTTCAGCTGCTTAAACCATTCTCTTTCTAATTGTAAATATCCCATCTCACTCTTCTCGGCGCTCTTTAATTCTTGATCGGCTTTCTTCATATAAGTACGGGACGCTTCCATATTGCCCTCTACATATTTAATAATTCCTTGTGTACGGTAATATCCACTTAGGTCCATTTTTGTAATAGCCTTTGCATGTTCTTTTGCTTCTTGCAAAGAAAGACTATCCATCTGATAAAGGGCTTTATATAAAAGGTACCAACTATGAAAACTACTAACGAAAAACTTATTTTCTTTCGTTACAGGTAATTGAACAATTCGTTCTATATACGGTATCGCTCTTTCCATTCCCTCTTGATCTGCACGAGCAAAAAAGACGAGCATAAGTCTACTCATTATCTCTCTTATCCCTTTATTCTCTTTTATTTTCTCCTCACTCAATTCTACTAACCTTTCATCCCAATCTTTCGGTCTTTTATAACTAAATAACTCACTCGATATTTGAATCTCATATAAGTGATTTCTAGCTCTTTCATCATCTTTAATTAAAATAAGAAATTGCATCCCATCACTCATAAGCATTCCTTTTATCGGCACGATTGTAACCGCAAAGATTGCAAAATGGAAAAAGAAAAAATATAAAAGATATTGATAATAACTCACCATGTATATGTAACCGGAAGTAATACCAAATAGTAAACTCGTAATCGGTCCACCTAAAGTGAGCCACGCCCACTTTTTCGAAAGATTCGGTGTCTCTATAGAAGGTGGTACTAGTGTTGCAACGCCTCCAAAGTACGCCCACAATTTATTTTCTCGAATGCGTAATTTTCCCTTTTCTTTTTGAATAGTAATGGGTCCTACTGTCATAAATTTAAATGTCAAACCACCTATTACACCAAATACTACATGTCCTAGCTCATGAATGGCTAACACTAACAATGAAATTCCAACTATTGCCCATAGGTTCAAAATTACTTCTAATTTCCCAGTTCGGATTATTCCGTATAAAATGGACAAAATTAGCGCCACTGTCATTGAGCCAGCTGGCCTTCTTAAAATATCCACCTTTTTCTCCCCTTAATAAATCATTTTTCTCTGCATTTCGTACATGAACTTTCCGAGATGCAATATCCAAATAAATGAGATTAAGCCAATTAATACAAAATCGATATCACTAGCAGCTGTATATATAACGGCAGCCCACCATACATATGCCAATATTGTATTCGTAAATTCATACGCTTTATATCCAGCCTCATGCACAATGTGCTTTAATCCTTCATCTGCGTTTTTCGTCCACATTTTCATAGATTCCATATACGTTACACCTTGTTCAGGATATAGCTTATTATAACGATTTTTTGTTATAAGTCCGATAATTACTACAGTAGTTAAACAAACAATAGAAGCTACTAAATTCCACACCGCAAATGAAACATTTGTATCCTGCAACAGTGCACGTCTACATGTAATAACTGCATATACAAACCATGCCTGCGTAACTATATCACCTACACGTAAATATATACTTATAATGCCTAATTTCCTACCTTGTACGCTCTCTTCTTCATCGCGTGCCTCTGCTAACATACGTGTATTCTTCCAAGTATAGTACATCATTAAAATTCCAAAAATAGTACATATACCTATAAATGTATTGGATGATAATTTTCTCGGTTCATCCGAGAGTAAATTTAAAGCTATATAAGACGTTAAAAAGCCCCCCATCATACTTAATGCTATTTTCCCCACAGAATCAAATTGTTTTTTTCGCTTACTCTTCATCGTCCTCTTCCCCCTCTACTAACGTAAATATTTCCTCCACCGGTACATTGAAAATTTGTGCAATTTTTAACGACAATACGATAGATGGTGCATAATCCCCACGCTCAATTAAACTAATCGTTTGCCGTGATGATCCAATCGCTTTCCCTAAATCCCCTTGTGATAAACGATGCTTTGCTCGCAATTCCCTCACTCGATTTTGAAGCTTCATGTCTTCCCTCTTTTTCATTTATTTAATTAAAATTGTAAATAATATCCTTATATTTGTCAATTATAATTGTCATTACGACTATAATAATTGACAAGATACTTATTTCTTATCCTGTATCAAATTCCTATAAAGAATGTAAAATGTGCATTAAACATAGTCTTAAAAATAAAATAAAAAAGGCAGTGCTTTTGCACTGCCTTCCTAAATTGTGACATAGAATGGATTTCATATTAGCTTGCGTTTTGTAGTAATACTCGTTTTAACTGCTTACGGAAACGAATACCTAGCGTAACCGCTACAATCACAATAACTCCAAAAATGATTTTACCGATATGACCTTCTAGCACTCCAAAGATATCATGTAAGTTTCCACCTAACCAGTAACCACCGATTAAGAAGAATGATACCCAAAATAGAGCGCCTGAATAAATTGTAATGGCAAAACGACGGAATGGTAAATTAATAATTCCTGCAAAGTATCCTGTGAAATGACGTACACCAGGAATAAAGAAACCAATAAAAATTAAGAAGTACCCATACTTATCAAACCACATTCTCGTTAAGTCAATTTTTCTTTGTGTTAAAAATACGTATTTCCCATACTTTTGAATGAAAGGCATACCTAATTTATTTCCTAAAAAGTATTGAATCGTCATTCCTACACTTGTCCCAATAAAGGATAGAATAATTAAAATCGGTAAACTTAAATCACCCTTATGTGCTAAAAATCCCGCATATGCTAACGTTGGCTCTCCCGGAAACGGAAGTGCAATATATTCTAACAGCAAGCCGACAAGTACAACATAGTACCCGTATTGCTGAAATAATTCATGAATCCATTCCATGTCATCTCTCCTTTCAATCACGTACAACTTCTTACTATTATTGTATAAAAAAATTGTCGAAATAACTATCACAATAGCTTACATTTTTATTACATTTTTGTAAGGGTCACACTAATGATTTCCGTTCTTTATTAAGTAGCTAAAAGCATTTTTTAAGTCGAAACAACAAAAAGGCGCATCAATAATATGCAAATTTTATCCATTTTTTAACACTGAAAAACCTTTCTTATTTTGTTCTCAATAAAAAACCACCACAAACTCATGCTAACTTCATATTAGCTTCATATACGTATTGTAAGATTATATCGGAATTTGTTGAAAAATTTAACTAATATATGACTAAGCATTAATTTGAATAAATATAAGTCGTTTTTCGAAATTGAAAAAAGGGTGAATACGAAATGGAAGCATATAAAATGCACGATTTTATTAATACAAATGTTGAATCTCATCAAAATGAAACCGTTTTTAATTTACACATATGTGAAACAAGTGAATTTGACGTAAGTTTAACAAAATCTACAACACTATCTTTTATCGTTTCAAAAAAGAATATTAAAATTGTCACGAAAAAATGGACTAACTCAAACCAAGAAAGCATGATTGGCAAAAGCTATATCATTCCAACAAAAGCTTTTCACTATTTCTTACCAATTATTTCTGAAAATGAAGATGAGCTAAATATTCAAGTTCAAAGTTTTGGACTACGTGGTGAGCTTTTATTAAACGAAAGATTACTTATTGATAAAAACAACAAACACAACAGCAAAATCACTACATTCTTTGAAACATTAGATGAAAATGTAAATAAAGCATTACGAGGATTACAACTTCATTGTATGTAAGACTATTACGATCGTAAAAGGAGAATAACAATGAAAAAATTATTATTAAGCGCACTATTATCATTAGGATTTTTAACTCTTCCATTCGCTAGCGTAGAGGCCGCTACAACGAAAGATCAATTAATCGTAAACACTCAGTTAAATAAAATGGATTATTATCAGAATGGAAAATTTATAAAAAGTTTTACTGTCGCTACTGGGAAAGCAGAAACACCTACACCTAAAGGTACTTTTCAAATCGTAAATAAAATTAAAAACCGCCCTTATTATACAGGCAAAATTAAAGGCGGCGATCCACGTAATCCACTTGGTGACCGTTGGCTCGGATTAAATATGGCAGGAACTTACGGAACAACTTATGCGATTCACGGAACTAACAATAATCAAGCAATCGGCAAAGCAACAACACTTGGTTGTATTCGTATGTATAACAATGATATACACTGGTTATTTGAGCGCGTTCAGCAGCAAGCTACTGTCACTGTAAAATAGCCTAAAAACAAGATTTATGTGTAGCCAAGAATTTTATGTCTTGGCTTATTTTATTTATTCATTTACAGTAGCAAAACAACTGTATTTACATATATAATAGGAATAGATTTGATTAGCTAATATCTAAACATTGATAAACGTAGATATTAAAATTATACAGTTATAATGTTTTATAAATTTTATAATACATACTATAATAGAACTACTGTAATTCTGAACTATTCAGTAACAATAAACTATTCCCCTTGCTACCTTCATGATTATTTTATAGCGGGGGCTTATTATATGTATAAACAATCTGAGTCACTCGAAAAATGATGAATTCGAATATTGCAGTAAAAAGCGTTATTTAGGAGGTGTTACTATGACGCATATACTGGTGATTGAAGACAACCCAGATATACAAGAACTAATTCGTGAATTTCTAATGGCACAAAACTTTACCGTGGATGTAGTTGGTGCTGGAACAGAAGGTATTCTTCTTTTCCAAAAAAATTCATATGATCTTGTCCTCCTCGATGTAATGTTACCAGATATAGATGGCTATAGTATTTGTAAAATTATGCGAGGACAATCTGATGTACCAATCATTATGTTAACAGGCTTACATAATGAAGAAAGTGAAATTAAAGGATTTGAGTTAGGTATTGATGACTATATTACGAAACCGTTCCATTACACTGTATTTATTAAGCGTGTAGAGGCTGTATTAAGAAGGGCAGCAACGAAGGAAGCAGAAGCTGCAACTATACTACAATTCCATGAATTGATGTTAAACTCTACAGCATATGCAGCTTATGTTCATGGTAATCAAATTGAATTGACAACAAAAGAATTTGAAATTATTTATACTTTACTGCAAAATCGAGGAAAAGTATTATCAAGAAGTGATTTGTTGAATAAGGTATGGGGCTATGAACATTATGGTGATGTAAGAGTTATAGATACACATATTAAAAACTTAAGAAAAAAATTAGGAATTACTTATATTAAAACGGTGAAAGGCATTGGCTACAAAATCGAATCGTAGTAAAGACAACATCACCAAAAATATTTTCATCAAAACCTTATTATTTTGTATTCTTTTATCACTTTGTCTTTATCAAATTATTTACTTTCTAGCTTCAAACTACGATAAAGAACGTTTTGCGAAAGAAAATGGAACGCCGACTACAGAACAGGCGGATTCAGATAAGCAAAACGATCAAAGTAAAACGAATCAAAATAAAGCTGTGTCAGAAGGGAACATTTCTAATTTCCAATCTTCTATTGTAGATTATAAATCTCTTTCTGCAGCTATCAATCACCTTTTGCAGCCTAGCCAAACTGCAAAAGCAAAAGAACATACACAAAACCTTTCGGGGAAAAATAGCACTTCTAATCAGCTTACAGAAGCAGAAAAGAAAGCCGCTAATAATGATGCCTTACATACACAAAATGCAGCAAGTAAAACAAATGATACAAATGATAATCCAAAGTTAGCAGATGCGTTGCAGCAGTTAGCTCCACAGGTTGGCGCGACAATGCTTGCATTATCTCTACTCGGATCTTTAATGTACGCAAAACTAATTGCTAAACCTTTTCAATATATGAGCGATGCTTTAAAAGATATTATGAATCTTGATTTCTCAGATAAAAAGCTACTTAACAAAAATACAGATCAAACAGATTTTAATTTGTCAGTAGCCGCTTCACAGGTACCAAATATTGTGAAGAATTTACATGAAAGCAATCAAGATTTAAGAAATGAGCTCAAGAAGGAACAACAATTAGAACAATCTCGTAAAGAATTTATGTCTATGGTATCCCATGAATTAAAAACACCCATCGCAGCCGTTATGGGACAACTAGATGGCATGATTCACGGAATTGGAGCTTATAAAGATAGAGATAAGTATTTGAAACGTTCCTACGAGATGATGCAAGACATTAACATATTAACGGAAAAAATGTCGGAATTATCCAAAATACAAAACCCTCAATTTAAACCGAATTTAGAAGTCATTTCTTTATCTAATATTATTGAGGATGTTATGAAGAAAGTAGATTACTTTGTATCTGTAAAACAATTAAATGTACAATCTAATATTAAACACGATGTACAAATTTTAGCTGATCCTAAATTTATTCAAACTGCTATTTTTAACATTATTTCAAATGCAATTCATTATACAATTGACCATCAGCACGTATATATAAAGCTTTATGAAAAACCAAACGGTTACGCATTAGAAGTATTGAATACAGGTTCACAAATTGATGAAGATAAACTTGCTCATTTATTTGAACCTTTCTATCGCGCAAACCCTGATAAACACGGTTTAGTACAAGGTAGTGGTCTTGGATTATATATCGTGAAACAAATATTAGATAAACATCAGTTTCCTTACGGGATACAAAACACAGCTCAAGGTGTAAAATGCTCCATTGTATTCCCAAAAGCAATGTAACATTCACTATAATTACATACCCCAAACTCATACTTCATGTGTGAGTGGCGGAATTTTGTAGAGTGTCTTACTCTGTTTCGTTCGCCCGTTATCCTTATTTGGATAGCGGGCGTTTTTTATTACTTAAAAGGAGGATTTTTCATGGATAAGTTTAAATATTCATTGCTCGTGTTATTCGGTGCTTGCAGCTACGGCATACTTTCAACTATTTTCAAACTCGGATTCCTAAGTGGATTTTCAGCACATCAACTATTAGGTGGACAATATGTCTTCGGATGGATTGGACTATTTCTACTCGTTCTTTTCTTTTCACGTCATAAAGTAACAAAAAAACAATTCTTTTCATTACTAACCGTCGGAACAACAATGAGTATGACTGGAATTTTCTACGCTATTTCTGTAGAAGAACTACCCGCATCTATCGCTGTCGTCCTACTCTTTCAGTTCACTTGGATTGGTGTCATTATCGAAGCAATTGCAAATCGAACATTTCCAAGCCGCGATAAGATCATATCTATCCTTATTTTATTTGCTGGTACATTGTTTGCAGGTGGTGTATTTGAAGGCCTCGGACAAAATTTTTCTACGAAAGGGATTATCTTTGGGCTATTAGCTGCTGTCTCTTTTTCATTCTATGTTTTTGCAAGCGGGCGCGTCGCTACAGATGTTCCGCCTTATACGAAAAGCTTTCTTATGACAACAAGTGCGACTCTTATCGTATGTCTATTCTTCCCACCAACCTTTTTAACAGATGGTGCCCTGCAAGCCGGTCTATGGAAATATGCTTTCTTCCTCGGATTATTCGGCGTTGTTGTACCTGTCATTTGTTTTTCAATCGGTGTACCAAAGGTTGGAACAGGACTCGGTACAATATTAGGTGCAGCTGAATTACCAACTGCTATTATCGCTTCTATTACACTTGTACATGAAGTCGTAACATTCATGCAGTGGATTGGTATTATTTTTATATTGGTTGGGATTTTCACTCCTCAGCTGCTTATGGCTAGGAAAGAAAGGAAATACAATCGCGTGCATAGCGCTTGAAAAAATACAGAATTTATATAAAAGATATAACTGCAATTAAAATAAGTAAATTTATCCGGAGGTATAAATGACTATTTTAAGCATCATATTTTTTGCTATTATGTGTATCTTCTTCCTAATAAGATATATGAAAGAAAAGAAATTTTACGATTTACTTCTCATTCCCGTTTGTATATATGCAGGAGCAGTGAAAGCTCCTTTCGTAGAGTACTTAAACTTTAATACTACATTTAAAATAACGTATGATATTGCAGCTATTATTCTTGTAATCCTTGCCGTACTTTTCTTTTTGAAAGATAAGAAAGAGAATCATACTGCATAACAAAAGACCTTTCATTTACTTGAAAGGTCTTTTTCTATATTTCACTTTACCGCTCCATATAGCTTCCCTACCTCATGCTCAATTTGTTTTACATCGATTCGCTCAAATAGTGGCTGCACGCTATCAATTCTACTTGGCAACGTATTTTGCGGTTCCCAATTTCGTTTAATAATCGACAATGTGCTTCTAACTCTTTCACTTGAAAATGGTAAAAAAGGTTCAAGGAGATTTGCAAAATTAGCGATAAGATACACACAGTTATAAATCGTTTCTTCACACGAAACTGGATCATCTTCTCTTTGTTTCCAAGGCTGCTTTTCATCAAAATATTTATTTGCAAAACGTACTGCATCAAATATTGTCTCTAACGCCACCTTAAATTTAGTTTGCTCAATCGCCTCTCCTACATTTTTATATAATCCTTCTACTTTATCTTTCAGCTCTATATCAATAGTCCCCTTTGGTACAGTGCCATCATAATATTTTTCAATAAACTTTAATGTGCGGTTCACGAAGTTTCCATATGCTCCTAACAATTCACTATTATGACTGTAAATAAATTCACGCCATGAAAAATCAGTGTCACGATTTTCTGGTGCATTTACTGTTAAAAAGTAACGGATAGAATCTGGATTGTAACGTTCTAATATGTCAGGCACCCATACTGCCCAATTTTTACTTGTAGATAACTTTCTTTTCTCTACTGTTAAATACTCATTCGAAACGATATGACACGGGATTGCTTCCTCTCCTATTCCAAGTAAAACCGCTGGCCAAATGATGGAGTGAAATGGAATATTATCCTTGCCGTGTACATAATATGTTTGCGCATCGCTATTCCAAAACTCTTGATCATCTTTTCCTGTTTCTTCAGCCCAATGTTTACTCGCTGAATAATATCCTGCCACTGCTTCAATCCATACGTAAATTTTTTTATCTTCATACCCTTTCACTGGAATTGATACCCCGATTGGTAAATCTCTTGATACAGCCCTATCTTGTAACCCTTCCTTTACATATCTTTCCGTTAATTGAATTGCATTATCACGCCATGTTCCTTTTTCTTTTGCGATTTCTACAACTTTTTTAATTTGCTCCTGAAATGTATGCATTGCAAAATAGAAATGCTCTGTTTCCTCTACAGATGGCGTACTACCACATAACTTACATTTCTTTTCTAACAAATCAAGAGGATCTAAAATAGCAGAACAAGCATCGCATTGATCTCCTCTTGCTGCTTCATGGCAATATGGACATATTCCTTCTACATAACGATCCGGTAAAAACTGCGTACACGTTTCACAATACGCTTGTTCCACTGTTTTTTTATAAATATAGCCTTCTTCTAATAAACGTAAAAAAACTTTTTGAACAGTTTCATGATGATGCTCGCTATCGGTACGTGTATAGCAATCATACGTAAAACCGAGATCACGGAAACATCGCTGAAATTCTTCATGATACTTATTAGCAATTTCTTTTGCTGTCACACCTTCTTGTTTTGCTCTAATTGCAATCGGTGTTCCATTGCAGTCACTCCCTGAAACATACAGCACATTCTCACCTTTTGTCCTGTAATAACGCGCTAAAATATCTCCAGGTAATAAACTCGCAATATGGCCAAGGTGTAACGAACCATTTGCATACGGCCAAGCGCCTCCAATAAAAATACTCATCTTATATTCCTCCTTTAAAATATAAAAAGCCCCGCCCCTATCTTAAAAAAGATAAGGGCGGGGCTGTATAAACAGTCGCGGTACCACCTTATTTCGCCAATCACTCACATAATTAGCCTTAACAAGTACGGAGCTCTATGCTCTTATACTGTGGTTTTGATAACGAGTACCAACTCTCGTCGCCGCCTACTATTATCATTTGATAAGTTCAGGACGAAGCTCAAAGGCCATTGTTCAAATGAATATTCTTGCTTCTTCTCAGCTACCGAAGCTCTCTGGAAAGAATGTGTTCATCCTACTTTTCCTTTTCAACGCTTTTACGTATAACAAGTATTTTACGACTTAATCACAGAAAAATCAAACTTTTATCCAGAACGAAAAGGAAATCCCATCCTCCCGCCGAATACCTATACGTTCACAAAAGGAGTGATAACATTGAACCAAAAACAACTAAGCACTATAAATGAAAAAAGCTGGAATACAGCTGCTTATGAAGCTTGGACGAATCGCCATGGGGCACCGGAGGATTATGCAAAAAAAATCATGGAAGATCCCACACGCGAAGTAGCACATTATTTACCTTACATACAATCTCCAAAAGGAAAATGTATTATTAATTTACTCGGCTCAAAAGGAAATAAAGCTGTTGCTCTCGCTCTTTTAGGAGCTGACGTAACAGTTGTTGATATTTCAGCAAGTAATGCAAAATATGCAAATGAACTTGCTGCCGCCGCAGACGTCTCTATTCATTACATCGTTTCTGATGTACTAGATGTAAATCTCTCCAAATCATTTGATATCGTATTACTGGAGCTTGGTGTACTTCATTACTTTCTAGATTTAAAACCACTTTTCAAAAAAATTTCTCAACTACTAAAGCCAGGTGGGATACTTATCCTTCGCGATTACCATCCAATATACACAAAGCTATTAGGAGTAGACCATCCATCATTTCGAGCAAGTGGAAATTATTTCGATGAAGAATTAATTGAAGATGATGTTGCTTATAGCATCCTTCTTACAGAAGCACAGAAAGAATCGCTACCTAAAACAACCATCCGTCGCTGGACGCTAGGAGAAATCATTACAACACTTGCGGAAGAACGTTTTAAAATTGAAAAACTAGTTGAAGAACATGGATCTCATCAAAGATGGGTCTTCCCTTCTACTGCACCAGAAGGAATCGAAGAACGTATCCCTGGTCTATATACAATAATTGCGACAGCATGCAAAAAAGGATCCCTTCACGGATAGGATCCTTTTTGCATGCTCACGCATATAAGTTGAGGTTGGAGATTACCATAATTCTGTAGAATAGGACACAAGATATTTCAACATTTCGTCTCTGACTTACGTCGTCAAAAAGGGGTATGACCAACATAACGAAGAGTAATGTTTTCAGTTGATACTGATAATCGTTATCAACTAATTAGAAGTATACATGATGTCATTTCAAATTTCAATAGCATTTCTAATATTTATTTATGAATTTTATGATATGCAAATGTATACATTTTAAGAACTTTTTCTAATACCAATCTGACTCCTTCCATTATCTGCTATAATTTTTATTGAACAGATTAATAACTTCATAATAATGTTTTTATTAATTTCGTTTTAAATATCTATAAATCATAATAAACAGTTTAAATGAGGGTAGGGGTAACGATGAAATATGTTAGTATTCGAAAAAAACTACTGTTCACACTCTTAAGCATTTCTTCTTTATTTAGCATTGCTCTTATTGTTATACTTTCATTCGCCATGAATCAAGCAAGTGAAATCGAAACGTTAAAAAATGATGTATCGAAAAGAGCGACGATTTTAAAAGAACGTGGCGATTGGTTCCAAGGACAAGTTGCTGGTTTACAAGAATATTTGCTATCACATGATCAAAAAGGATTAGATAAGTTCAACCGAGAAGGGAAAAAATTAGCTGATACTAGAGAGAAAGTAACAAGTGACAAAAAGCTCCCAGAAGGAATGAAAGAAGCCATTTTAATGGGAGGAAAATGGCGTAGCGTCATAGATAATGAGGTACTCCCTCTTGCGCGTGAAGGAAAATGGGACGAAGCATCTAGAATTGCTTTAGCACAAACAGATTATGTAAATGATCTTTTAGGTCGTTTTAATAAATATACAAATGAAGAAAATGAGAAACGTGACGCATTAATTGCTGATATCGAGTCTTCTTCATCACTTATTCAATATATTATTTTCTTCTCACTCATTACATGTACATTAACGTCTATTTTATTAGCATGGTGGTTCTCTGGTAAACTCGTTAAACCAATTCGACAAATTGATGAGAAGTTAAAAGAATTAGCTTCTCAAGATGGAGATTTAACGGCTAGATTACACGTAACGAGTAAAGATGAAATTGGTGACATTGCAAATTCCTTTAATCAAATGCTCACTAACTTACAGCATATAATAAAACAAGTTCAACAAACATCAACAAGTGTAAAAGAAGCTTCCGAAAATGTATTTATCGAAACAACCGCTTCTATGGAAAATACCGCAAGGACCCAAGAAACTATGAATGCTCTTGAACACAATATTCGTTCACAAGTTTCTAGCATTGAAGAAAGTTCAACCGCAATGGATGACATGGCAACGAGTGTTCAGCGTATCGCTGAGTCCGCCTCTTCTGTTACTAGTTTAGCTGTCACAACTTCAGAAAAAGCAGATAATGGGAATAAAGTCATTGAGAAATCTATTACACAAATGCATACAATTAACGAAGCCGTTAACGCTACATCACAAGTAGTTGAGCGACTCATTACACATACAAATCATATCGATACTGCACTTCAATCTATTTCGAATATCGCCGAGCAAACAAATTTACTCGCTTTAAATGCTTCTATTGAAGCAGCTCGTGCTGGTGAACACGGCAAAGGATTCGCTGTTGTTGCCGATGAAGTTAGAAAACTTGCTGAACAATCTCAACTAGCCGCAACTGACATTAACCATTTACTGCATCAAATTCAAGCCGATACAAAAATAGCAAATGACATGATGACACAAGGCCAAGCAGAAGCTTCTGAAGGAATTACGGTTATTCGTACCGCCGGATCTTCATTCTCAGAAATTGTTAACCACATTAACAAAGTCTCTACACAAATGCAAGAAATGTCTGCAACCGCTGAAGAGATGGCTGCAAGCTCTGAAGAAATGAACGCAGCTTTAAATAATATCGCTTCTATTTCAAATGAAGTTGCTGCAGAAACATCACAAACAGCAACTTCGGCTGGTGATCAAGTAAACAAAATGAGTATCGTGGCTAACAAATCATCTGAAATGAAAACAATCGTACAAGAACTTGAAGTTCTCGTTTCTCATTTCAAAACAAACGCTTAAAGTTAAACTTTCACTTGTAATGCCATAAGCTCAAAGGTATAAGAAAGAAAGTTTTACAGGCTCTCTTTTTTCACTTTAAAATATCTCTTTCTATCTCTCATTCCGTCTGCTATAATTCCTAAAGGAAATAAGAAAGCTTTATTCCAACTGGAGTAAAGCTTTCTTTCAATTTTTTACATTTATTAATTCTAATACTAAGATTTCACAAAGGAGGCTTTTAATCATATGAATTTTGTAAGTATCAGAAAAAAACTTATGTTCATGATGGGAACGATTTGCGCTTTATTTGGTGTCGCCTTAGCATTTATTTTATTTTTTGCTATCGACCAATCTCGTAAAGCTGAAACATTACAAAAAGAAATTTCTCCACTGGCAACAGAATTGAAAGAGCGTGGAGACGCTTATCAAGTACAGCTCTCTGCTCTAAGAGGTTATTTACTACAACATGATCAAGTCGAATTAGACAAGTTTAATGAGATGAGTAAACGTCTTGAGGATTCAAAAGATAAACTTCTTTCTAATCCAAATGTTTCTTCGTCCGTGAAAAGCACAATGGAATTAGGGTCTACTTGGAGAAAGTTCGTTGAAGAAAAAGTATTTACTCTTGCAAAAGAACAAAAATGGGAAGAAGCTTTACAAGTAGCTTCTTCAGAAAATGGCACTGTCTATAAAGTAATTGGTGATTTCACAAATTACAGTAATGAACAAGCTAAATTACGTGAACAATCTATTGAAAAAATTGATCAATCTTCACTAGGAATTGAATATGCAGTATTTCTATCACTTGTTATTTGTATTGTCGTTGCAATTATTCTTGCATGGTGGTTCTCTGGTAAACTTGTGAAACCGATTCAACAAATTGACACGAAACTAAAAGAATTAGCCTCTCAAGAAGGTGACTTAACAGCACGTCTACAAGTAAATAGCAACGATGAAATCGGTGCCATCGCAACATCATTTAATAAAATGTTAGAAAACCTACAACATATTATTAATCGTGTTCAAAAAACATCAGTGGAAGTACAAACCGCTTCTGAAAATATGCTAGAAAAAACGAATACATCACGTGAGGCGACATTAAGAGTCCAAAGCTCAATGTCCAACTTAAATGCAAGTATTCAATCACAAACTTCTAGTATGGAAGAAAGCTCAACTGCAATGGATGATATGGCAGTAAGTGTTCAGCGCATTGCTGAATCTGCTTCATCTGTAGCGGAACTTGCTGTTGCCACATCTGAACATGCTAGCGATGGAAGTACCGTTATTCAAAAATCTGTTTCACAAATGACAACAATACACGAAGCTGTAAATGCTACGTCAGAAGTCGTTGAACGTCTAATCACTCATACGAAATATATTGATACTGCTGTACAATCTATTTCTAATATTGCTGAGCAAACAAACTTACTTGCTTTAAATGCTTCTATTGAGGCTGCTCGTGCTGGCGAGCAAGGAAAAGGATTTGCTGTCGTAGCTGACGAAGTTCGAAAACTTGCTGAACAATCTAAAACAGCTGCAACAGACATTAATCAATTATTACATCAAATTCAAAATGATACAGAAACTGCTAGCTCTATGATGTCTCAAGGCCGTTCTGAAGCATTTGAAGGTATCAATGTTATTCGTGAAGCTGGTACTTCTTTCACAACAATTGTAGAACAAGTAAATAAAGTATCTACTCAAATGCAAGATATATCAGCAACTGCTGAAGAGATGGCTGCAAGTGCTGAAGAAATGAACGCTTCACTTAATAACATCGCTTCTATCTCGACTGAAGTATCCAGCGAAACCGCCGCAACGGCACAATCTGCTGAACAGAAAGTTATCGTTATGAATGAAATGACAGTAACTGCTGGAAAAATGAAACAAACAGTTGAAGAGTTAGATCAACTCGTATCTCATTTTAAAACAGAATAGATTTTCAAAAAAATATCCCTCTTTCAAAGAGGGATATTTTTTTGAGCTCATTTCCTGCACATTATGCTCATTTCCGTTATAATGAGAATCGATATCATTAAAATATAGGAGGGGCTGCTTATGTCACAAGAAGCATTTGAAAATAAATTATTGGCCAATTTAGAAGCTGTTATTGACCCTGAACTAGGTGTTGATATCGTTAATCTTGGATTAGTGTATGATGTTACAGCAGATGAAAATAATAATGCTGTCATTACGATGACTATGACTTCTATCGGTTGTCCAATGGCTGGGCAAATCGTATCAGACGTTAAAAAAGTATTATCAACAAACGTACCTGAAGTTAATGAAATAGAAGTAAATGTCGTTTGGAATCCACCGTGGTCGAAAGAACGTATGTCACGTATGGCGAAAATCGCATTAGGTATTCGCGACTAAATAAAGTGGAAATTTCATCATTTGCGGATAGTGGGATAAAGAAAAGACCTGACTAGGATGTCAGGTCTTTTCTCTTATTATTTTACGCCTACTGCATCATAAGCTTTCGTTACAGCTTGTACAGCTTTAGAGTTTTTACCATATAAATCTTCAGCTGACTGAAGAGCAGCTTGACGCATCATTTTGAAGTCAGAGTTTGCAGTTAAATATTTCGTAAGAGCACGGTAGTAAATTCTTTCTGTCGCTTCACGGCCCACTCCAGTTACTTTCACGCCGTAATGCTCTCCGCCATCAGATACTAAATATGCAGCTTTATTGTTAATACTACTGTTAATATGAACGCCACCATTATCAGCTGTTCCAGTGTAGCGTTTATTGTAATGATCTGGGTAACCTTCACCTGGTTTTAATGGATTTGGAATAGATGCTGGATCTTTCAGAGAGCGAAGTGCATCACCTGGTTTACCAGGTGTATAAATGTCAGCACCTAAATCCCAGCTCTTCTTCTCAACCATAACACCCATAATGTCAGATAACGATTCATTTAACGCCCCTGACTCATTTTTGTAAACAAGGTTTGCTGTATGTTCAGTTACAGCATGCGTTAATTCGTGACCGATAACATCAAGTCCAGCAGATAATGGAATGAATGTTTTTCCATCGCCATCACCATACATCATTTGCACACCATTCCAAGCTGCGTTATTCCAAGCTGTACCTACGTGAACAGTTGAAATAAGCTTCGCACCTTTATCATCGAAAGAGTTACGATTAAATGTCTTTTTGTAGTAATCATATACTTTTCCTGCATTTACATGCGCATCAACTGCAGCTTTATCTTCGAAGAACTTAGATTTACTTTCAACTTCTTCTCCTGTATATCCAAGCCATTGTGAGAATAAATTAAACCAGTTCTCGTCCATATTCTCTGCATCAAATGTATGGATACCTTGTCCTCGTTTACCATCAAACAAGTTGAATTGTCCTGTTTTCGTATCTTGAGCAATTTCAAATGATTGTCTAGCACCTAATACTCCGTAACCAAATCCAGTAATGTTATCTACAGCGTTATATTTCTCAATAACATTTCCATTCGTTGCATCAACAAAATAATGCCAATACCCTGGAGCTGGTTTTGAAATCGATGCCTTAACTAAGTATGCAAGGTAGTAATGACCGTCCTTTTCATATACAAATAAATCTTTTTTCACACCATCATAGCTCTTTACTTTACCAATTTCTTTCTCAATATCTGCCTTTGCAATTGTTTCTGCTTGTTCCGCACTAATGCTTGCAGCTGCAGGAATATTTTTATCATCTAAATTCGGAATAACTTGTCCGAAGAATGCTTTTACATTATTCTCTTTATCAAGTGTAACAGTTTGATCAGAACCGTACACAGGAATGTTATTATGTTTCTCAACTAGCTTCACATGTGTCGTATCAGATTCAGCGTCTTTTTCTTCCCCAACGATATTAAAATGCTTTTCAATATTTCCTGCTAATTTAAACATATCTTTCTTACTCTCTAAGTATTGAAAGACCGTCTCTTTTTTATCTAGCCCTTCCGGTGCTTTCCATTCTTCACCTATGTATGCAGGTGTTTTAAATTCTTGATGATATTGAATTTTTTGTTCTTCCGCTTTCGTTGTCGTTGCCCCAAACGCTCCAAATCCCCCGGCGATAACAGTTAACGCTAATGCTGATGAAATGACTTGCTTTTTCACTATAACATTCCCCATTCCCATAAAGATTTTTGACACTTTTATACAATTCTGATTTTTACAGCTGATACCTCTAACAAAAATTTGAGAAACATTTTTCAGACAATTCCAATCAAAAAAAGAGGACATCCTATTGGATGTCCTCTTTTTTTTTACACATTTTATTGTTTTTTCAATTCAATTGCTAAATAGTGTGATTGCTCTTTCGCTTGAATGTGAATATCTTCTTCTACCGCTTCTACTGCATCCCGCATAACAAACGTTTCACCATTTATTACGCTACTTCCTTCAATTTGTACAAGGTACAATTGACGGTCTTCTTTCACTGGAAAATGAATTTCTTTTCCAGCCTCTAATGATAAGGAATATAAATTCGCATCTTGGTGAATTTGAATTGGTGCATCTCCTTCTACTGAAGATACCATATGGAACCATTCATTTTCGCGCTTGCTCCAATCAAATTTAAACTCACCATAGTTTGGTTTATGATCCACACGGTCTGGTAAAATCCAAATTTGTAATAAACGCAACGTTTCATCGCCTAAATTATGCTCACTATGAAATACACCCGTGCCAGCACTCATATATTGAACATGTCCACGTTCAATCGTTCCTCGGTTTCCCATACTGTCTTCATGTGTTAAAGCACCATCTACAACGTAAGAAATAATCTCCATATCACGGTGTGGATGCATATCAAAACCAGTTTGTGCCGCTACTAGATCATCATTAATAACACGTAACGCTCCGAAGCTCATGTTATTTGGATTATAGTAATTAGCAAAGGAAAAATGAAAATGTGTATTTAACCAACCATGATTTGCTCTGCCCATATTTTTATGATCAACTTTTCTAAACATATCCTTCACCTCAAACTATCTCGAATTCGAGATTTATTTTAAAATTTTTTCTTACTGTAACTTTTTTAGTAGTGTTAATAATTGCTTTTGTTCCTCTATATTTAAATTATGAAACTTCTCTGCTTGGAACGTTTCTTGAGGTGGGACGATTTCCTCATATAAAGCTCTTCCCTTTTCTGTTAAAGAAATATATTTCGTAGTACCCTCTTGTTCACGCAAAATCCACTCAAGCTGCTCCATTTTATTTAAAAGCTGCGTTACATTTCCTTTCGTAACAAATAGCTTATTTCCAAGTTCTTGCTGCGTTAAACGATCATGTCCTCCAACTTGAGCTAACACATCAAACTGAGCGGCAGATATATTCCATTTTTTCAAATGCTGATTCGTCTCACGAATACTCTTATTATAAAAGCGTGACAAACGAAACCATAATAGTAGCCCTAGTCTATCTTCTGTTTTCATTTCATCACCTCGCTCGTTTCATATCATTAGTTTAGAACTAAACTTAATAAAAGTCAAATACTTATTTTTAATAAGTACAAAGAAAGCACAGCGCTATTTCTCCACTATGCTTTACATTAACTTTCTATTCTTATATTCATCCAATTTCCTCTCCGCGAACTTCCTCGCATCTTTTTCAATCCACCGCTCTTCGTACCGTTCACTTCCCACATACAATATATCTCTCTTATGCTGCATCGCATGGCGAAATTCATGCAGTAGCGTTTTGAGAACTTGCTCATACTCTTCCCACATACAAACGAAAATTAATTGTTTTTCTTTATGATAAAAACCACCTACCGGGAATAGGAACTCTTCTTCCTCCTCACCTAATGATAGAAGCACATCGTTTGCATCACACGTATCACAAAAAATAACGGGCGTTTTACACACTTCAATAAGAGAAAACAAATCCTCTCTCAGCTTTTTGACATCCCAAGGAAGCTCCGAATCCAACACATACCAATTCTCTACCTGTTGATATACATTTTGAAACTGGAGTTCCATTTCTCTTTATTCCCCTTTCCAAGCACCCTTTTTCTATATGTATGCCACAATATGGTAAATATTAAACGTATTCTTTCATCCTTGAAAAAATGCCAATAAAAAAGGAATCTACGTCGACATAGATTCCTTTTCTGTAATCACTTTTTTTTCATCATTTTTTTTAATACAAAATAACCAATTGCACAAACAATAGCAGCAAGTGCAAAGTATTTCACATATGTCCCCGCAACTTTATTAATACTTTCCCACTCTGTTCCTAATTTAAAACCTAAATATACAAACACAATTGACCACGGAATAACAGCTAATGTAGTTAGCGTAATAAACTTAGCATGTGACATTTTCGCAATACCCGCTGGTATCGAAATAGCATGACGCACAACCGGAATAAAACGTGCGGTAAAGATAACGCCAGTTCCATAACGATTAAACCAATCTTCAGCATAATCAATATGTTTCTTCTGGATTAAAATATATTTTCCATATCGCTCAAGAACAGGTCTTCCCCCATATCGACCAATCCAATAAATGAATAGTTGTGCAATTACACCACCAATTGTACCGAACGCGACAGCGCCCCAAAATGTAATGCTTCCTGTTGATACTAAATAACCTGCATAAGACAATACGATTTCACTTGGAATAACCTCTAGCATTAATCCAAGCATAATTCCCCAATAACCAAGTCCTTCTAAAAAAACTAAAACTGAATGAATCAACTCTCCTAGCATCATTTACCTCTCTTTACTGTTTTCGTTGCAAAAATAAAAGTACAAGCCGGAAATATCTTGTACTTTTATTTTTTTAATTTAGTTAGTCTTCGTATCCCACTTAAAGATTTTATTTAAGAATTTATATACATTCTTCGACTCTTTTGTCAGAAGTGGGCCTAAAATGGATAGTATAAGCACGTATAGTGCTGAGAATGGTTTCAGTACTGACATTAAACCACCGGCGATACCGATATTAGCCATAATGATGGAGAACTCTCCTCTTGAAACGATTGTTAATCCGATATTTGTTGATGCTTTATGAGATAATCCAGCTTGTCTTCCTGCAATCATTCCTGCTACAAAGTTACCGATTATCGTAAGAAGGACAGCACCTAATGTTAACCATATCGCTCCGCCTAATGAGAACGGATCAATACTTAACCCGAAGCTGAAGAAGAAAATAGCTCCGAAAAAGTCTCTAAATGGAACAACAAGATGTTCAATTCGGTCACTATGCTCCGTCTCAGAGAAAACTAATCCTAGAAGAAGTGCTCCAATTGCTTCTGCAACGTGAATTGTTTCTGAAAAACCAGCAATGAAGAATAAAGAAGCAAATACTACAATAATAAAGATTTCATCTGAGCTAATATTGAGCAATTTATTTAATAACGGCGTAGCCTTTCTAGCTACTATAAAGAATAGAAGCATATATCCTAAAGCAATTCCAATTGAAGTAAGGGCACCTAAGAAGGAAGCGTGATCCCCTAGTACTAAACCAGAAACAACTGATAAATATACAGCAAGGAATATATCTTCAAACATAATAATTCCTAAAATTAATTCGGTTTCATTATTACCAGTTCTTCTTAAGTCCACTAACACTTTAGCAACGATAGCGCTAGAAGAAATCGTAATAATACCCGCAATAATTAAGATTTCTAGTAATGGGAATCCCATTATAAATCCGTATAACAAACCAAGTGAAAAGTTAATTAAAATATAAATCGTTCCACCAATCGCAATAGAGCGTCCAGATTTAATTAGTTTTTTCATTGAAAATTCTAATCCTAGATAGAATAGAAGGAATAGAACCCCAATCCGTCCAAGGAAGGAAATTACACTTGCACTTTCAATAAATTTGAGATCGATAACACCTATTGTCGGTGCATGCGGTCCTACTAACATTCCAAGAACGATTAGAAAAGGAATTACTGAGAATTTAAACTTTCCAGCAATTACTGCTGCAATTGCCACTAAAACTAAAGCTGTACCAACTTCAAAAATTAACGTATCCATCTAATCAGTCCCCCCTATTTGAAAGTAATTCATTAATGATTTTTTTAATTTCTTCTCTCTCACCTGAAACTACAAGCATATCTCCTTCTTCAATTACTGTTTCTGGTCCTGGATTAAATAGCTTCTTCATGTTCTTCTTCATAACTGCGATTATCGTTACGCTATATGTTTTTCTTATTTCAAGATCGCCAATTGTTTTTCCGATTGCTGGAGCTGTATTCTCCACTTTGAACCACTCAATCGCTAAACCTTCAAAAACCATCTCAACATTTTCTAACGCCCTAGGCTTATATACCATTCCACCTAATATTGCCGCGATTTGTCTTGCCTCTGAGTCACGTAGTGAAATACTTGAGATGCTTTCTTCATGGTCTGAATCAAAATGATACATTTCTCTACGACCATCATCATGAATGACAATTACCATCTTTTCATTACCTTTTGTAACGATTTGAAACTTATAACCAATACCCGGAAGTTCACTTTCTCTAATATTCATTTTTAGCTCCTCCATAACTTATTTATTTTAATTTTCTGTTTTTCTGTCTTTTATTCATCCAATCAGCTTTAGAAATTCTAACCACTCAGGATATTTGTGATTTGGAAATCTTTTATTGTAATAATAAGTGGACCCCAAAAAGATACTTAAAGATGTAATGATAAAAAATATATTACTTCTCATTTTCAAACTCTCAAGGCTTACTTTCAATAAAGAATCTTCTTTCAAATTATCCCCACCTTCTCGCTTTAAATTTAGTTTTTTAAAATGTAAATAATTCTAAAAATATTACGATGTAACATAATCATAACACAAAAATGAATTAAGTAACATAATTTTTTAGAAAAATTGATTCTCGTATATTTTTTGCATATAATTTTCTTATTACGAAAAAAAGGAAGTGTATTATATGGTTGATATCTTTAGCAGATTCCTTGAGGTAACGAATAATATTTTATGGTCATATATTCTTATTGCAATGCTAATCGGCTTCGGTCTTTACTTCTCTTTTAAATTAAAATTTGTCCAAATTACTCATTTCAGTGAGATGGTCAGCTTAATTAGTAAAGGGTTTAATCGAAAAGAAAAAAAGAAAGATAGCATCTCTCCATTCCAAGCATTTTGCTTAAGTGCAGCAGCACGTATCGGTATCGGGAACTTAGCCGGTGTAGCATTAGCAATTTCAATGGGTGGACCTGGCGCAATATTTTGGATGTGGTTTATCGCGATTATCGGAGCAGCTACTAGTTTCGTAGAATGTACACTTGCGCAAATTTATAAAGTAAAAGATGGCAACAGGTTCCGTGGTGGACCAGCATATTACATGGAAAAAGGGTTAAACAAACGCTGGATGGGCGTCTGGTTTTCACTTCTTATTACAGTTGCGTACGGATTAATTTTCAATTCAGTGCAAGCGAATACAGTAACAATAGCGTTTGAAAATGCTTTTGGACTAGAGCGAACGATCGTAGGAGCTCTATTAGCTGTATTAGTTGCAGTTATTATTTTCGGTGGTATTAAAAGTATTTCACGTATTACCGAAATGATTGTTCCTCCAATGGCAATCGTTTATATCGGTGTGGCTGTTTTTGTTGTTATAAAAAACTTCAATATGTTACCAAGCATTTTCATGGAAATATTTAATGGTGCATTCGGATTAGACCAAGCCATCGCTGGTGGTATTGGAGCAGCAATCAAGTTCGGTATTCAGCGTGGTTTATTCGCTACAGAAGCAGGAATGGGTAGTTCTCCTAATGCAGCCGCAACATCTGATGTATCTCACCCTGTAAAACAAGGGCTTGTTCAAGCATTAGGCGTTTTCGTAGATACATTCTTAGTATGTACATCAACAGCATTTATCGTATTATGTTCCGGACTTTACAAAGGATCAAATTTAGAAGGTATCGAATTAACACAAAACGCATTAAGTTCACAAATTGGACCGTGGGCAAGCACTTTCTTAGCGATTATTATTTTCCTATTCGCTTTCAGTTCACTTCTAGGAAACTACTATTATGGTGAAACAAATATCGCATTCATTAAAGAAAGTAAAACATGGTTAATGATTTATCGTGTTGCAGTTGTCGGAATGGTATTCTTCGGATCAATCGCTGCTCTTAAAACAGTTTGGAGTTTAGCTGATTTATTCATGGGACTAATGGTATTCACAAACTTAATTGCCATCTCATTCCTTAGCAAATTTGCTTACGCTGCATTAGTAGACTATTTGAAACAAAAGAAACAAGGAAAAGATCCTGTCTTCGTTGCAAACTCTATCCCTGGCTTAAAGAATACAGAGTGCTGGGATGGACAGGATGTAGAAGAAAAACAAAAGGCTGTTTAACAAATAAAAGCGGAAGCGGCTCGTTCAGAATCGCAGGACATTGGAGCTCTCGACCTTGAAGCGCTTTTTGCTTCGAGCGAGAGAGCGAAATGACCGGAGATTCTAGCCGCTGGAGCTGGATATCAATTAAAAGCGGAGGTGACTTGCTCAGAACAGGAGGGAATTGGAGCTCCTGACGAAGAGGCGTTCTTTGCCTCACAGGAAGGCACGAAATGATCGACTGGTCTAGTCACCGGAGCTGGATATCACTAAAAGCACAAGCGGCTCGTTTAGAACAAGAGCCATATCTCAAACAAAGGCCCTATTACTTCACCGTAATAGGGCCTTTTATTTACAACAGTTCATAATTTGTTCAAATTAATTCCAGCAAAAGGGTTGATTTATAGAGATTACTATATTATAATTATTATAAATTAGTAATTGATATCACATAACAACTCAAAAGGAGATTGATCATAATGAACAAACAAGTAATCGAAGTATTAAACAAACAAGTAGCAGACTGGAGCGTTTTATTCACAAAACTTCACAACTTCCATTGGTATGTAAAAGGACCTCAATTCTTCACATTACACGAGAAATTCGAAGAACTTTACACAGAATCAGCTACTCACATCGATGAAATTGCAGAACGTATTTTAGCAATTGGCGGCAAACCAGTAGCAACAATGAAAGAATACTTAGAACTATCTTCTATTCAAGAAGCAGCATACGGAGAAACTGCAGAAGGGATGGTCGAAGCAATCATGAAAGACTACGAAATGATGCTAGTCGAACTGAAAAAAGGCATGGAAATCGCTCAAGACTCTGACGATGAAATGACATCTGACCTACTACTAGGCATCTACACAGAACTAGAAAAACACGCTTGGATGCTACGTGCGTTCTTGAATCAATAATAATTAAAAGCGGAAGCGGCTCGTTCAGAACAGGAGGGTGTTGGAACTCCTGATTACGAGGCGCTTTTTGCCTCGAATGAAGGAGTGAAACAACCGACTGTTCTAGCCGCTGGAGCTGGATATCAATTAAAAGCGGAAGCGGCTCGCTCAGAATCGCAGGGCATTGGAGCTCTCGACCTTGAAGCGCTTTTTGCTTCGAGCGAGAGAGCGAAATGACCGGAGATTCTAGCCGCTGGAGCTGGATAT